>CAJKOJ010000001.1 GCA_905201505.1 uncultured Eubacteriales bacterium
TTGCATGTCAGCGGTGGCTCTAAAAGATTTGGAAGAATTGAAGAAGGAAATACAGTAAGTGATTATGATGCAGAGGAAATAAAGAGAAAAGTTTCCATTAGTTCATCAATTATTCCTGTTGAGTGGCTTGATGAAAAAATTAATTTTATTGATACTCCAGGTTACTTCGACTTTGTTGGTGAGGTTAAAGAGGCTTTGGCTGTTGCTGACCTTGCACTTATCGTTGTAGACGCTAAGTCAGGAATACAGGTTGGTACTGAAAAAGCTTGGGAAATGGCAGCAGAGGCTAATCTTCCTAAGATGATTATTGTAAATGGTATGGATGATGAAAATGCTAACTGGACAGATGTCTGTGAGGCATTGAAGCAGGCTTTTGGTAAGAGTATAGCTCCTATTCAAGTACCGTTTTATGAAGATGGCAAGTACATAGGTTTTGTAAATGCAATAAGAAGAAAAGCAAGGAAGTTTGAAAATGGTCTTGTTGAACCATGTGATATGCCATCAGGTCTTGAGGACGAAGTTGAATCAATCAGAAATATGATTGAAGAGGCTGTAGCTGAAACTGATGATGAATTAATGGAAAAATTTTTCGCTGAGGAAAGTTTTACTGAAGATGAAATACATAAAGGCATAAATATAGGTATTCTTGACGGAAGCGTTACTCCTGTTGTTTCAAGTTCAGCAGTTAATACTTTGGGTATTAGAGTACTTATGAATTCTATTAATAAGTTCCTGCCTCCTACAAATAAGGTAAGACCTACAATGGAAGCAATTAATCCTAAGACTGACGATGTTGTTGAGATCAATTGTGACGAAGCAGAACCTGCTGCTGCTTTTGTGTTTAAAACAATATCTGACCCTTATGTTGGCAGGTTAAGCGTATTTAAAGTATGCAGCGGTGTTATTAAAAAAGATATGATGCTTAAAAATGTTAATAAGAACATTGCAGAAAAAATAGGCAAGATATACATAATAAGAGGTAAAGAACAGATTGAAATTGACAGGCTTAATGCAGGTGATATTGGTGCAGTTGCTAAATTGCAGAATACCAGCACAAATGATACATTGGCATCAGCTGACAGACCTGTACAGATGACACCTATTGAGTTTCCAATTCCATATTTGTCTAAGGGAATTACTCCAAAGACAAAGGGTGATGAAGACAAGCTTGCCGGTGCTGTTGCAAAAATGCTTGAAGAGGACAAAACTCTTGCATTTAAGGTAGACAAGGAGACAAAGCAGTCTGTAATTACAGGTATAGGTGAATCTCATATTGACGTATTTGTAAATAAATTAAAGAGTAAATATAAGATTGATGTTGAACTTTCAGAGCCTATTATTCCTCACAGAGAAATGATAAAGAGCAAGGAGCAAGTTAGGTATAAGCATAAGAAGCAGTCAGGCGGCGGCGGACAATATGGTGATGTTGAAATTGTGTTTGAGCCAAGCGGTGATATGACAACTCCTTATATTTTTGAAGAGCAGATTTTCGGCGGTGCTGTGCCAAAGCAGTATTTCCCTGCTGTTGAAAAGGGTTTGCAGGAATGTGTGAAGGCGGGTCCTTTAGCAGGATACCCAGTTGTCGGTATTAAGGCTACTCTTGTTGATGGTTCTTATCACCCTGTTGATTCCAATGAAGTTTCATTCAAGATGGCTGCTGTAGGTGCCTTTAAAGAAGCCTTTAAAAAGGCAAAATCAGCTATTATGGAGCCTATAAATACAGTTGAGGTTGTTGTGCCTGACAGTTATACAGGTGATGTAATGGGCGATTTGAATAAAAGACGCGGTCGTATATTGGGTATGGAAGCAAAGGGAGGTAAGCAGCATATAACTGCTGAAGTTCCTGCTTATGAAATGATTAAATATTCTACAGATCTGAGAAGTATGACTCAGGGCAGAGGCGAATTCACTATGGAATTTACTCGTTTTGAGGAAGCTCCGCATGATGTACAAGAGCATGTAATTGCAAAAAGAAAGAGCCTTGTTGAAGGTAAATAATTAATTAGTTTTCTCATTTTTTGTTTCTTTTCTTAAAAAGTCCCCTTGCAGATTAATTTCTGTAAGGGGATTTTTATGTTTTAATATATATAAGTTGTTTAAAAATCATAAATATTGCTTAAAAAGTAAAAATTTCAGTATGCACTAAAAAATTACAATAAAAATTTGTTTTGGTTTTTGTTTGGAAATTATAATTAAATAGCATAAAAAACAGCTATAAATTCAGGATTTAAACATTTAATCTGATTTTCATATTAAACCGATATGGCGATGCCCTGCATAAGGAGTTCTTCAGCCCCGTGCTTGTCTACTTCTTTTGATAATATAATTTCACTTAAAATTATTTGTCTGGCAGTTCCCATAAGTTTTTTCTCAATATTGGAAAGGCTTTTGTTTTTTTCTCTTACAAAAAGAGTTTTAAATACCTGCATAACTTTAAGCAAATCTCCTGTTTTAAGTTTTTCCATATTTTCCTTATATCTGAGATTCCAGTTATCAGACATTTCAATAATGTCAGCCTCTTCTACAATGTGCATAACATCATCAGGCGGGACAACACTTCTCAAACCGCACTTTTCTGCCTTTTCGACAGATACCATAATTTTCAGATTATTTACAGGGATTTTAAGCACATAATAGGTAATCACCTTGCCGTCTATATCCCTGTCTTCTATACCTTCGATAACACCTGCACCATACATTGGATACACCACTCTGTCGCCTACACTAAACACTGATAATCCTCCTCTCATATTCTTAATAAAAAAACTTTTCACACAATATAATAATAACACATAATTTGGCAAATTTAAAGACTATTTATTCACAATATATTTTTACCTTTTTTTAGCAAAATATACAAATCCTTTTAACTTATTTATAAGATTAGCAAAATAGCCTTATATTTAGATTAATTTTCTTAAAGTAATGCTTATAATGATTAAAGCTGCCAAAAAGTGCGGCAGCTTTAAAAAATTATTTTTTGCTTAGTTCTATGAGATTTTCAAGTATTTTCATTGCAGCACCGCTGTCAATAGAGTTGGCTGCCGCCTTTATACCTTCAGCCATATTTTCTGCCAGACCTGCAACATAAATGGCAGCACCTGCATTAAGCAAAACTATGTTTCTTCTATGACCTTTTTCACCGTTTAAAATATTTTTTGTTATTTCAGCATTTACAACACAATCTCCGCCTTTTATATCTTCAATATTAGCATAAGGCATACCAAAATCAGCAGGAGTTACTTCATATGTAATTACCTGATGGTTTTTAATTTCTGATATACGGCTTGTGCCTACGTTTGTAATTTCATCCATACATCCATTTCCGCAGGCTACAATTCCTCTTTCAACCCCCATTGCAAGCATTGCTTTTGCAAGTGGTTCTGTAAGCTTTTCGCTGTAAACACCTATTACGGCACCTTTGGCATTACTTGGGTTAGAAATTGGGCCTAGAATGTTAAATATTGTTCTGATACCCATATCACTTCTTGCTTGACCAACATTTTTCATAGCTTTGTTAAAAATTTGAGCAAACATAAAGCCCATACCAACCTGTTCAATACATTCCTCTACCTTTTTTGCTTCGAGCATAATATTTATGCCGAGGGCTTCCAGAACATCAGCAGCACCGCTTTTGCTTGAAATAGCCCTGTTGCCATGCTTTGCAATGGGTACACCTGCACCTGATGCAACAAATGCTGATGTAGTAGATATATTAAAGGTATTTGCACCATCGCCCCCTGTACCGACAAGGTCAATATAATTAATTGATGTTTTAGGTTTAACGTGTTCTGCAAGTTCCTGCATAACAGTTGCACAGCCTACAATCTCATCAATTGTTTCACCTTTAACTCTAAGGGCTGTTAAAAAGCTGCCAAGTTGAGCTTGTGTAGCTTCTCCGCTTAGCATAATCTTCATAACTTCCTTAGCTTCTGCAAGGGAAAGATTTTCTCCTGTAACGACCTTGTTAATGGCCTCTTTCATATTCATAACAATAATTCTCCTTTACACTTTAAAACTTTAATTGGCTAAATAATAACACATTTTTTATGTTTGTTCAATATTTTTTTAATAATTTATATTAATTTTATTCTAAAATCCAATTGAACAGAATAAAAATAAATAAGTAAACAAGTGAACATACGAAGGGAGTACTAAAATGGAAAACAGCAATGCACAAAACAACTATATAACACTTAGCGGTCAAATTACATCAGATTTTACTTACAGTCACACAGTATATGGAGAAGCATTTTACAGCTTTTTTCTTTGCTCAAAAAGACTTAGTGATACATATGATGTACTGCCAATTACAATTTCAGAAAGATTGTTGATTAATATAAATGTGCAGAGCGGTGATTATGTAACAATTACAGGTCAGCTTCGCTCATATAACAGCTATTCGGACAGCAAAACACATTTAATACTTACTATTTTTGCAAAAGAAATTACAATTAATGAGGAAAAAAACAAGGATATAAATAATATACAGCTGAACGGATATATATGCAAAAAACCTATATACAGAACAACTCCTTTTGGAAGGGAAATTGCTGATATTCTTCTTGCTGTAAACAGAGCTTATAATAAATCAGATTATATACCGATTATATGCTGGGGAAGAAATGCAGCTTTTGCTGCAAATCTTGAAGTAGGAAGCAATATATTTATAACCGGAAGAATGCAGTCCAGAAACTATCAGAAAAAGTTATCAGAAACAGAAGTAATTGAGAAAACAGCGTATGAGGTTTCTGTCTCAAAGATTGAATTAACGCCTGATGATATTGACAAATAGAACAAAATCAGTTATTATAAATGTATAGAAAACTTATGTTACTGTTGCTAATCAGAAAGGAGAATACATATGAAAAGTGAATTATATGTTCAATTTAAGGGCAACGATGTTGATACTAAGGCGTTATTAGAAATGGCAAAGGAAATCTGGAAGTCTGACGGCAATAAAGTAAAAGATTTAGATACAGTTGAGCTTTATTATAAGCCTGAAGAGGGAAGATGTTATTATGTATTTAACGGTCAGGGATCTGACGATAGCTTCTTTGAAATTTAATGTACATATTTTAAGGGTTTTCACTTTAAAGTGAAAACTCTTTTTTATTATTACTTGACCTATATGATTATAAATGATAAAATTAAATAAGTATGCAGACATAAGAGGTGTAAGTATGAAAAACATAGGTATTATAGGTCTTGGGCTAATAGGCGGTTCTCTTGCCAAATGTTTTAGAAACAAAATAAAAGATGTTAAAATAACTGCTATGAACAGAAGTGAACAGTCACTTTTAGATGCCAAATCAGATAGTATAATAGATGAATATTCTCTAAATGATATGTCTATATTCAGAGATTGTGATATAGTATTTGTATGCACGTCTGTAGACAAAATTCCTGAGTATGTTGAAAAACTTTTGCCTTATATAAAAAAGGATTGTATTATTACAGATGTGGGGAGTACTAAGAAGAATATATATAATGAAATGCTCAAATTTCAGAATATTAATTTTATAGGCGGACATCCAATGGCAGGTTCTGAACAGACAGGCTATAAATCTGCTAAGGCACACCTTTTTGAAAACGCCTTTTACATACTTACCCCAAACAATATTGTCACAAAAACAATGCTTGATAATATGCTTGCACTTGTAAGGCTGACAGGTGCAGTTCCGTTAGTGCTTGATCCTGACTGCCACGATTATACTGTTGCTGCCATAAGTCATGTGCCTCATATTATAGCTTCAGCTCTTGTAAATACAGTAAAAGAACTTGATGATGAGAAATGTTATATGCATTCTCTTGCAGCAGGGGGATTTAAGGATATTACAAGAATAGCAAGTTCTTCGCCTGAAGTGTGGAGCAGTATATGTAGTGATAACAAAGAGAAGATACTCAAAGTTATTTCAAAATTTAAAGAAAATATTGAAGAAATAGAATTAGAAATTAAAGGCGACGACAATCTTTACGACTTTTTTGATGAGGCAAGAGAATATAGAAATACATTTGCTAACAGAGCACCTCTTACAATTTGTACTCAATATGAAATTTACATAGATGTTGCAGACCAGCCCGGAGCTATTGCAACAGTTGCAACACTTTTAAGTGTACATAATATTAATATTAAAAATATAGGAATTATAAATAACCGTGAATATTCAGATGGTGCATTGCAAATTGTTTTTAGTGAACCTTCTCATAAGGAAAAATCTATTGAAATACTGAAATCAATGAATTATACGGTTTTAAACAAGGAGTAAACAATGGATAAAATAATCAGTTCAAAAACAGGTCTTAAAGGTAACATTAAAATTCCGGGGGATAAGTCAATATCACATAGAGCAGTTATGTTCGGCAGTATTGCAAAAGGAGATACAGAAATTACAGGATTTTTGAAGGGTGATGACTGTATGTCAACTATTTCCTGTTTCAGAAATCTTGGTATAGATATTAATGTATCAGAAGATAAGGTTATTGTACATGGAAAAGGCTTGCATGGACTTACTGCACCTGAAGAACCGCTTTATGTTGGCAACAGCGGTACTACTATAAGGCTTATTTCAGGTATTTTGTCTGCACAGTCATTTGATTCTGTTTTAAATGGAGACAACTCAATACAAAAGAGACCGATGAAAAGGGTAATAAACCCACTTGCTGAAATGGGAGCTGAAATTGACAGTACAAATAATGGTTATGCACCTCTTACAATACATGGTACAAAGCTTAAAGCCATTGAGTATACAATGCCAGTTGCATCAGCTCAGGTAAAGTCTTCAATTTTGCTTGCCAGCCTTTTTGCTGAAGGGACAACTATAATTAATGAACCTGTTGCATCAAGAGATCATACAGAAATAATGCTGAATTATTTTGGGGCAGATATTAAAAATAAAGATGGTGTAATAACAAGTACACCTGTTAATGAACTTTATGGCAGGAGTTTAGAGGTTCCGGGTGATATATCCTCTGCGGCCTTTTTTATGGTAGCAGGTCTTATTGTTCCGAATTCTCACCTTATTATAGAAAATGTAGGTATTAATCCTACAAGGACTGGTATTATTGACGCATTAAGAGCAATGGGCGGTTATGTTGAAATACTTAATGAAAGAAGGTCCGGAGGAGAGCTTGTAGGTGATATTGAGGTTAAAACATCACAGCTTAAGGCGACTACACTTGAGGGAAGTATAATACCGAGAATGATAGATGAAATACCTGTGTTTGCAGTTGCTGCTCTTTGTGCAGAAGGTACAACATACGTTAAAGATGCAGAGGAATTGAAGGTAAAGGAATCTAACAGAATTGCTACAATGAGTACAGAACTTGATAAAATGGGTGCAATTATTACAGAAACTGATGATGGTATGATTATTGAGGGGGGACAGAAGCTTAAAGGCAGTACTGTCTATTCACACTTAGACCACAGAGTTGCAATGAGCTGTGCTACAGCAGCACTTATTGCTGACGGAGCTACAACTATTACTGATGCAGATTGTGTGGGAATATCTTTCCCTAATTTCTATGAGATATTAGAAAAATTATAATTTTTGTAAAAAATATTAAAAAAATGTTGCCAAAAATGCCATATTATTGTATATTTATTTATGAGGTGGTGTTTTTATGTCGAAATCAGTTAATCAAAAGTTAAAAATTTTTTATCTCAGAGAAATTTTATTGTCAAATACTGACAGAAACCATTATATGACAATGAACGAAATCATTGAAACGCTTAATTTAATGGGAATAAAAGCTGAAAGAAAGAGTATTTACAGTGATATTGAGCTGTTGAGGGAAATGGGGCTTGAAATATGTAACCATAAAAGATTGGGGTATGCTGTGGTCAAAAAGGATTTTGATATTTCAGAAATCTCACTTATAATTAAAGCCTTAAATAATGTTGATATTATAGACTGTCAAAGGCAAAATATTATTTTAAAATTAAAAAATATGCTTAGTAAATATGAAATCCAATTATTAGAGTAATAAAGCTGATTTATTATATTTAGGCTGTCGATAATTACATTTAAGCAAAATGTAGTTATCGACAGCCTAAAATTGTTGATATTCTATATTAATATTTACCAAAAAAAATAGTGAAAATATGTTAAAAAACGACAAAATTTTGTTGTTTAAGGTTTTTTAATTAAAAAGTAATAGTTTGTTCACAATATACGAGTAATATTAACTTTGTAGCTTTATGTAAATATATTAATATTCAAATGGATTTAGTATAATATTTGTGGCTTTAAGTCACCTTTAAAAGGAGGAAATTTTAAAATGAAGAGATGCTTGAAAAAAATTGCTGCAGGCATATTGTCAACAGCGATGATTTTTTCGTCAATTGTTTTTGTTCCAACAAATGTATTTGCTGCGGACTTTTCAAAGGTAGGCGGATGGAATGAAAGTATTTATGCTGAAATTCAAGGCATTAAGGATGCGGATGTAACAGGTGTTTCATATAGTGGAACAATGACCGGAAAACTTACAGGCGATGACTTTATATATCTTGTAAGAGATAAGAACAGCGGTGTCCGTATAGATATACCGGGATTGAAGGCAGGTACATATTCTCTGTCTGTAGAAACTAAAAACGGAACAGTAAAAAAGGATAATATAGTTGTAAATGCTTATGACCGTTCAGGTTATGCCCACTTTAATTATACAGAGGGTGTAGGTGCATATAATGATGATGGTACATTAAAAGCAAATGCAAAAGTTATATATGTAACAGAGGAAAATAAAAATACAGTTACAGTTACAGCTGATGATGGTACTTCAGTTTCCGGTATAGGAAATATTCTTAATACAAGAGGCGGACATACTAATGTTGACAGCAAGGGAAATGTAACAAGTACAGTAATTAATACAAATCAGGATATTCTCAAAAAACTTGCAGAAGAAAATCATCCGATAGCAGTAAGATTTGTAGGAGAAGTTGTAGGAGGAGATTCCAATACAAGCAATAATCCTCCGGCTGTTGCTATTGATGGACTTACAGCTTACGACAGTGCAGATTATGGCGGTACTGTAGGTGATGACGGTATGATGGCCAGAATGCAGTATGCTAGAAACATAACTTTAGAGGGTGTTGGTGATGATGCTTCTGTAAATGGCTGGGGATTTCATTTTATGTGTAGTGATGAATCTTATGCTGCAGGATTAGGACGAAATTGTGAAGTAAGAAATATATATTTTGTTAATTATCCTGAGGATGCCTTTGGTGCAGAAGGTGAGCAAAATGGAAGTACTATTACCGGACCTGTAGAAAGAGTATGGGTGCATAATAATAATTTTGGTCCGGGATTTTGTAAAAATCCTGCAGAATCAGATAAAGCTGAAGGCGATGGTTCCTGTGATTTTAAAAGAGGAAATTATTATACAATGGCATATAATAAATACTGGGACTGTCATAAGACTAACTTAGTTGGTTCTTCAGATTCTTCATTGCAGTATTTTATTACATTCCACCACAATTATTACAAAAATTGTATGGCGAGAGGTCCGTTAGTAAGAAACAGTAATGTTCATATGTATAATAATGTGTATGACGGACAATCTGATTATGCTCTTAATCCAAGGGCAAATGCCTACATTTTCTCTGAGTATAACTTATTTTATCAGAGCAAGAATTGTATGAGTGTAAGCAGCGGAGCAATAAAGAGCTTTAATGATGTATTGACAAGCTGTATAGAAGCTGTTGACGGTACATTTGTAACTGATAAATCTCAGAAGGTATCAAGTGGTTGTAAATATGCAAACTTTGACACAGATTCCTCATTAAGTTATATCCCTTCAGGTGATTACAAAATTCAGACTGATGTAACTCAGGCTAAAAAGGTAGTTCTTGCTGAATCAGGTGTTATGAAGGAAAATCCTGTATCACCTGAAGAAGTAAACTCTTCAATTTTATCACCTGAAAGACAGCCTGCAGCTTCTGTTGTACTGCCTTATAAAAATAATTTGAACAGTTCTTATTTAACAAGCAAAACAGAAACTAAGGATAATATTTTATTTAATTTGTATAAGCTGGCAGGTGATAGTATATCTATAGGTGCCAATGAAATAGGTCAGGATATTGTGTTTAATGTGAATCAGCCAGTAAATATTACAATGACTGACGGAGGAGCAACTTATCCTGCAGTATTAATGAATGACAGTGGTGTTGCATATCTTACAGGTACAGGTACAGCATATAATGTACCGGCAGGTACCTATATTATACAGCCGGGAGGAATACAGCCTGCAAAGACAGGTCAGCCTCTTAAGTATAAGGAATCAAAAATTACTTTCCTTGGAATAGAGGCATTTGATTCAGATGCGACAACTGTGACAGAACCTACAACTCAAACAACTACAATGACAGAGGCATCTGAGACAACAACAAATATTGACGGCTCAACAGAGGCAACAACAAACAGTGATGGTTCAACAGAAACTACAACAAGTGTAGAACCAGTGCCGGTAGGAAGTAAAGTGCATAATGTAACAGATTCAGGAAAGACAAGTGATTTCTTTAGTATCACTGCTGATAATGTATCAGACAGCAAAGGTACTGTAAACTATAATGGTTTGACACTTATTGACTGTATTAAAATTAACTCTAAAGCAAATATTTCATTTACAAATGGTGTTAAGGGTAGTCTTACACTAGTATTTAATCCGTCAAATATGGGAAATGAATTTTCATTTGACGGTGCACCAATTACAATACCCGGTGATGGTATAGTTGTTATTGACAATATAGCACCAAGTACACATACCATAAAGAGAGTAAGTGGTGAATCATTCCTTTACTATATGGTATATTCCGATGATTCTGAATCAGTTTCTGTTAAGGGCGATGTAAATAGAGACGGAAAGGTAGATGCTGTTGATGCATCGATTGTATTAAAGATTGTTTCCGGCATAATAACTGATACATCTGCTTATGATACCGATGCGGCTGATTGTAACAGTGACGGGGAAGTAAATGTTCTTGATGCGATATGGATACTTAATAAAAAGTAAAATCAATTAGGCTTACAAAATATTAAGTTAAATTAAAAGGCTGAGGCTATGAAATACATAGCTTCAGCCTTAAATTTAATATAAATGTTATCTTTTTTATTTTATAATTTATATATTTTTCTTATTCCGCCAATTAATATGTGACGCAGGGGACGTATTGCAACCCAAATTGTCACATATAATTTGTAAAATATGTTTTTGGTTGTAAATGTTTTTCCGCTGCGTTGAATTTTAATAACTGTACCAATAATTTGGTCAGGGCGTACATTTTTTTCTATATGCCACTGATTATCACCGCACATATTGTATGTACCATCTGGATTTACTTTATGTACTCTGTGAAGAACAAACTGCCCGTCATCCCTGATGTACAGAGGCAAATCATATTTTTTGAGTTTGCTGAATTTTTTCAGTATTACTCTGTCCCCTTCATTATGAAGAGTAGGCAGCATACTTGTGCCTCGCGGATTAAAATTAACTGTTCCGCCATTATCAAGCATTTCTTTCATAACAGTATATATTTCTGAAAGTTTTACTGATTTAGTCTGCAATTAAATCAGCTCCTCTTAATGCAGATATATATTCCTCAACATCATTTTCTGCAGTTGTTTTATCTACATCATATTCAGAAAGCATTTTATCAACAATTTGGTCTTTTGTTATATCTTTTTCAAGAAGATTCCATATAAAAGCTCCTACTTCATTGAGTGTGATAACTCCGCTGAAATCCATAGCACCTTCACCGACAGGAACAACTATATTACTTCCTGCCACTTCTCTTAATAAATAACCGTCCTTAATTTTCATTATTTAATCCTCCCTTTTTATTTTACTATAACTTACGCGGACTGCTTCTTCTGAAATATTGCAGCCAAGTTTATAGAGTCTTGCTTTACTGAGTACTGTATCAAGTATATCAAGAAGTTTTATCATTGTGTCTTTATCGTTTGGTCTGATAGTTTGCTGAAGGATAAGTGGAATAGCTTCTTTAGGTGTAATTTTCTTAACCCAGTTTTCTTCTGACCTTTCTAAAAACACAATAGCACCAAGGGGAACCCTCATATTGATGTTTTGATTGGTTTTTCCGCTCCAAGGCGTACCATATACGTAAATAGCATTATCCATAAGTCTTAAAGCAGGCTTGTCGTCGTTAATTATCTTAGCATTGTCTTTGAAATATTTCAGGTACAAACTTGTATGAGTTGATTTGCCTGTACCAGGATCTGCAGAAAATAAATAGGCATAATTATCAACGACTACTCCGCTTGAATGAAGCATAAAACCATTGAAATGCAGCAGTGCTTCATAAAATGCAGCTCCTGTATAAAGGTATTCTATATCTTCGTCACTTAAATATGGTGCATCATTTTTAAAATCTTCGTAATCTGAACAGGGAATATGTATGCTGACATTTGGCTTGTCAAATTCTGTTTCATAGTCTTTTGCTTGTTTTATTGTTTTTTCATATAAAAGTTCAATTTGCAAATTGACATCAGCCACCCTTAATTTTTTTAACATAATGCGCTCCTTTTAAACTTGTTTTAAAGTATAATAGCAATTTCTATTTAATCAATGCCTGTGCTATGGATAATCTGTTAAAGGGGATAACAAAGTAATAGCCATCGGTGAAATCAGCTACTTTATCCATTGTTTCTTTGGCAATATTTATACCTATGGCCTGAGATGTTAGCTTGTCCATATCCGGTGTAAATTTATTTATTACACTATCAGGTATGGATATACCTGAAATTTCGTTTTTAATAAATTGTGCATTTCTTATACTTACAAGTGGCATAATACCGACTAAAATCTTTGTGTCTGTCTTTGATTTAATATATCTTAGCGTTTCAATGTCTTTATCATCAAATACCGGCTGTGTAAGGAAGAAATCAGCACCTGCTGCTCTCTTTTTATTTATACGTTCAATTTCAACATCAATATTTCTTCTTGCATAATTTATGGCACCGCCGTAGTAAATATTGTCATTGGCAAAGTTTTCTTCATTCATTTCTTTCATAAATTCCATAAGCTTTACAGAATCAAAGTTAAATACACCTTTAATGCTTTCTCTTGCTGTACTTGGAACAGGGTCTCCTGTAATAACAAGGAAGTTTCTTATGTCATTAATATATGAGCCTAAAAGCTGAGAGCTTATGGCAATTGTATTTTTGTCCCTGCAGCAAATATGGGGCATAACTTTTATACCTGTTTCACGGGCAACTTTTATGCTCATTAAAACAGAGTCTGCACGCGTCCTGCCGCTTGGAGAATCGGCAAATGTAATAATATCAACATTCTTTGTTTTAAGGAAATTTGCTGTTTCCATAAGTGCTGTGCAATCACCGTTTTTTGGCGGGTCAAGTTCAACAGCAATGAGCTTTTTGTTTTCTTTGCCAAAAAAGAATGCACCGTTTTTACTGACAGTTTCTTTTGTATTAGTTGTATTATTATGAAGGCTGCAAGGCTGAGAATTAATATTAAAATCAATATTTTCATTAATGGATCTAATATATTTTGGTGTAGTGCCACAGCAACCGCCTATAATATTGGCATATTTACTTATATCTTTCATAATATCTGTGTAGTACTTTATATTATCAAGAAATACCATTCTATCCTGTATTACAGACGGGTAACTTGCATTGGGAAGGGCAGTTATATATTTGTCTGTATCTATATTCAGATTCTTAAATACATTTAACAAATGTGAGGGACCTACTCCGCAATTAAGACCCATTGCATCAATTTGTGAAATTGTGCTGCAATTTGATAAAAGTCTTTGAGCACTTATCCCTGCCTCTGAATAGCCATGCTGATTAACACAAAACTGTGTTATTATAAAAATATTTGGATTTCTTTCTTTTATATGTTTTATTACAGGAAGAATACTGTCAATTTCAGCCAATGTTTCAAATAAAATAATTTCTGCTCCGCAGTCAATAAATGTGTCGGCAATTGTAAAATAATCATCATAGCTGTCAGGACCTATGTCACAGGCAATATATACTTTATTTTGAGCTGCCTTTTTTGCAATATTGTATGCAGAGCGTAAGTTTTTTTTAAGTTCGTCAATATCACAGCCCAGACTTTTTGTGTTAGCTGAAAATGTATTTGTTCTAATAAGCATAGCCCCGCTTTTGATGTATTCCAAATGGATGTTTAATACAGCATCAGGGTCCGAAGTATTTACTTTTTCCGGCAGTGCTTCTGTTGTATATGCAGCAAAATATGTTCCGAAAGCACCATCACAGAGAAGCTTTTTTGTTTTTAAATAATCTCTTATATTCATTTAAAACCTCATTAGTAGTACATATAGCAGTTTGTGCCGTGTACGTGGTTGTCAATAATATTAAATCTTAATGAATATTTAACGGAACTTTGGTCTACTTCTTGTCCAGCAGGAGTTATAATTCTTTCAACGCTGCCGTCCTCTTTTTCTTCTGAAAAGTTAAGTTGAATTGTATAACTGCCGTCTTCTCTTTTCTCACCTTCAATATAATTTTCCTTTTCAGTATCTATGGCGTATGCCTTTATTACATCGTCTGCAGAGCTGCAGTTTTCATTGTTATCAATGTCAAGACCTGTGGTTGTAATACCTTTTACATTTATTACAGGTTCTCTGCTTCCTTTATAAGAAAGGTATCTTATTACATCTTTTTCTATTAATTGTCCGGGATTTTCTTTGTCGCCCTCTTTTATATGAAGAGTATCTGTTTCTAAAAACTGAGATACATATTTTGCTGTTTCATCTGTATATTCTATAGTTGAGGCATCTAGCCCAAGCATACATAAAAATTTAACAGGCTGAAGATTTTCATCTGTCGTATACAGTGCAAAATCATTTAAACTATAGGATACAACTGCATTTGGATTTGCAATGTCTGTATTTTCTGTTTTATTATTAATAGGGTTTTTATCTGAGCAGCCTGATAATGCTGTACATACCATTGCTGCAACTAAAAAATAAGCTAATTTTTTCATTTTAATTATCCTCCGTTTATCCGTTTATATATTCAGGGGCATCACGCAGCAAACTGTACGGTGTCATCATACCTGTAATATAGCTGTCGCTTCTGCCGTTTTTAGTAAAGAAAACAACTGCAAGTTTTTTCATAGACTTGCTGTCAATGCTGAAAAGGTCTGATACCTCATAAAGTGTGGCATCATCTTTTACAAAAGCAAAATATTCGTTTATGTGGTAGCTCAGACCTAAATAACTTATAAATTCTGAAAATTCTGTGCTTTCATCTATGTGGACTGTTCCTTTGTCACAAATATATGAGTAAATTACATTATCGCTGAATACACCTAATAATTTGTCATCGTGGAAAATAGGAACATGTGTAAAGCCTCTGTTGTTCATATAATTGGTTACTTTTATTACTTTGTGGTCAAGGGAGGCTGTAAACATATTTTCACGTCTTATAGCATAATCCATTGCTTTAATAGGGCTTTTAACTCTGCACACACATTTTTCAAGTATTTTAATCATATCATCTGATGGTATGACAGGGTATACATCTCTTACCCGTGGTGTATGCACTAAAAAGTTTCTTACAACACGGCAGTATTCAACATCTTCTTTAAATTCACGCAGTGATGGAATTGTTGTAAGGCGTGTTATAATAGGTGCACCTTCAGGTGTATCGGGAAAGTAATTGGCACGGCCTATTTTTTCCAGTTGTCTGTAAAGTTCAAGAAATTTATCTGTATTATTCATTGGCAAACATCACCTCTGCTTTCTTGTTATAATAACAATTACCAGTAATACAGCTATGCCTATAAGAACAATTGTTCCGCCCGGTTTAAGGTCATAAAATGCAGTAATTATTAATCCTGCTATTGTAAAAATAAGTGCAAAGAATACTGATAATATCAAATTCTGCTTGTAGCTCTTTGAAATAAGCATAGAGCAGGCTACAGGTATAATCATTAATGATGATATAACCAGTGAGCCAACAGTTCTTGCTGCTATTGATACTACAATGGCTGTAAGCATTGTAAATACAAGATTAACAGTTTTAACTTTTACACCTGAAAGTTCTGCACTTTCTTCGTCAAATGAAATATAAAAAAGTTCTCTGTAAAGTATAAGCAATGTTGCAATGACTATAATACTGAGCAGTATAACTGTAATAAGTTCAAAAGTTGATATTGCAACAATTGAACCAAATAAAAAGCTGTTGAAATTTGCTAAATTTTTGACAAAACCTGAAAATACAGCAGCAACACCAACTCCGAAACTCAGTACAATTGCCGTAGCTATTTCTGAATAGTTGGGAAAACACCGTCTGATATATTCTATTGTAATTGCTGATAATAGTGAGAAAATAATTGCAACAATTACAGGACTTAAACTAAAGCACAGTCCTATAGCAACACCGGCAAGGCATGCGTGGGAAAGTGCATCACCTATAGTTGAAAGTCTTTTAAGGACAATAATGTTACCAATGAGCGGTGTTATAATTGATATAAATACAGCTACTATTATAGCTCTCTGCATAAATGCAAGTGTAAATATTTCCATAGCATTCTCCTTAGTGTTTGTGGTGAACGTGGTTTAAAATTGTGTGAGAATTAAATTCTTCAGCAGACATCATATTGCCCATACCATCTTCTGATAAAACAAGTATTTTGTTTGAGTGATAAAGTATTGAGGAAATATCATGGGTTACCATTACAATTGTAATTCCGCTTTTATTAAGTTCACCCAAAAGGCAGCAAATAGAATCAACTGCCTTTATATCAATACCAACTGTTGGTTCATCCAAAAATATAATCTCAGGTGAAGAGACAAGGGCCTTTGCTATAAATACTCTTTGCTGCTGCCCTCCTGAAAGATGACCAATTTTTTTATCCTTATAATCATACATGCCCACCCGTCTTAGGGCTGAGGAAACTTTCTCCTTGTCAGACTTATTATATCTTTTCAAAAAGCCCTTTTGAGAGTACAGTCCAAGAGTAACAATTTCTTCAACGGTAGCAGGAAAATCATGGTTAAAGGAGGTTGCCTTTTGTGATACATAAGCGATTTTAGAATAATCCCTGAATTTGTCTGAGGGTTTATTTAAAAGACGTATTTCTCCCTCTGTTGCCTGAAGAATATTTAGTATTAATTTTAATAATGTTGATTTGCCTGTACCGTTAGTGCCGACGACACATAAAAAGTCGCCGCTTTCTACATCAAAAGAAAGCCGGTGAAGTATGCTTTTGTCGGGGTAACTGAAAGATACATCTT
Source organism: uncultured Eubacteriales bacterium (assembly GCA_905201505.1). Classification (GTDB taxonomy): domain Bacteria; phylum Bacillota; class Clostridia; order Lachnospirales; family CAG-274; genus Gallispira. The sequence continues at coordinate 17,249 of CAJKOJ010000001.1, forward strand.
TAACTTCCAATACCTTCATTTTTTTCTCCTTAGTTTTTTAATTTCAGCTTAATGCAGTTTTAATATTTTTTAAATTTTCGTGCATAACTGAAATATAATTTTCTCCTTTTGCAATTTCCTCTTCTGTAAGACCTTCAAAGGGATTGAGAGGAAGAAGCTTAGCATCTGTTTCATCAGCCAGTGTATGGGCTGTTTTAGGTGAGACAAGTTCTTCATAAAAAACGTATTTAATTTTGTTATCTTTTATATAGTTAATAAGTTCCATCATTTTGTCAGGCGACGGCTCACTGTCTGCTGAAATACCGTCAATAGGTACCTGATTCAGACCATAGGCACTGCAGAGATAGCTGTACGCTTCGTGAGAGACAACTATATTTCTGTTATTTTCAGGAATAGTGTTTATTGTATCCCTGAAGGACTTGTCAAGATTGTCAAGTTCTGATAAATAATTTTTGAGATTTTCATTATAGAGAGATTTATTTCCAGGATCAATTTCGCAAAATGTATTAAATATATTCTGACATATTACCTCAACGTTTTTTGGGTCAAGCCATACATGAGGGTCAGAGGCATTTTCATTTGTAAGTATTCCTTCTGATACTTGTACAAATTTTGTGTTGCTTAATGATTGTTTAACTTTATCAACCCAGCTCTCCATACCGAGACCGTTGTAAAACACTATGTCGGCATCATTTAACTTTGCCATATCCTGAACTGTAGGCTCCCAGTCATGAGGTTCTGTACCTGATGGAACCATATTATAAATATCTGCTTTATCCCCTGCAATTTCTTTTGCAAAATCATATACAGCATAAAAGCTTGTATAAATCTGAGGTTTGTCAGATTGTACAGATGAGGATGAACATCCTGCTGATATAACAGATATTAAACCTAATATTAAAACCGCGAGTAATTTCTTCATAGCTTTTCTCCTTATAAATATAAACTCTCTTAAATTAATAGTATAACACGATATAATATATTTTTCAAGGAAAATTAGCTTGAGCTAACTGTGAATTTTTGTGTTTGAAGATTAAAAAATAAAATTTGTTAGCACTCTTTTAAATTGAGTGCCAAAAAGTACTTGACATTTATAAACTTGTATGTATAATTATATATAGAAGAATACAATTTTAACTATTTATATTGGATTTTTTAAGGAGATGTTTGTTTATGGAAAAAGGTAATTTATCAATTAACAGTGAGAATATTTTCCCTATAATTAAAAAGTGGCTGTATTCTGATACTGACATTTTTTTAAGAGAACTTGTAAGTAATGCCTGTGACGCTATTGTCAAGTATAAAAAGCTTGGTTCAATGGGTCAGGCAAGTATTGATGAAGATGAAGAGTTTAAAGTAATAGTAAGACTTGATGAAAATGCCAAGACAATTCAGATCGTTGATAATGGTATTGGTATGACAGCTGACGAAATAAAAAAGTATATTACAGAAATTGCTTTTTCAGGAGCTACTGATTTTATTACAAAGTATCAGGATCAGTTTGAAAACGGCAGTGACATTATAGGTCACTTTGGGTTGGGATTTTATTCAGCTTTTATGGTGGCTGAAAAGGTAGAGATTGATTCAAAGAGCTATCAGCCTGATACAGAAGGTGCAAAGTGGATTTGTGATGGTGGTATTGAATATGAAATGGACAGAAGTGAAAAGCTTGAGAGAGGTACTGCTATAACTCTGTACTTAAATGATGAAAGCAAGGAATTTTTAAATGGGTGGAAGCTGAAAGAAATACTTGCAAAGTACTGCAGTTTTATGCCTATTGAAATTTATTTTGAAGATGCTTCAAAGAAGGATGATGAGCAGGAAGAAAAGCCTGTAAATGATACAAATCCATTATGGCTTAAAAAGCCAAGCGAGTGTACTGATGAAGAGTACAAGAATTTTTATCACAAGGTATTTACAGATTTTAATGACCCGCTTTTCTGGATACACCTTAATATGGACTATCCTTTTAGACTGAAGGGTATTTTATATTTCCCTAAGCTTAAGCATGAGCTTGAATCGATAGAGGGTCAGGTTAAACTTTATAATAATCAGGTGTTTATTGCAGATAATTTAAAGGAAGTAATTCCTGAATTTCTTCTCTTATTGAAAGGTACCATTGACTGCCCTGATCTTCCTCTTAATGTAAGCAGAAGTTTCCTTCAGAATGACGGTTATGTTACAAAGATGAGCAAATACATTACAAAGAAGGTTGCCGATAAACTTAACTCTATGTTTAAAAAGTCAAGAGAGGAATATGAAAAATATTGGGAGGATATAAGTCCGTTTATTAAGTATGGTGCTATGAGAGAGCACGATTTTTATGAAAAGGTAAAAGACAGTCTTTTGTTTAAGACAACAGATGGCAAGTATGTAACCTTAACTGAATATACTGATGCAAACAAGGATAAGGCTGAAAATAAAGTGTTTTATGTAAGTGATATACAGCAGCAGGCTCAGTATATAAAGATGTTTAATGATGAGGGTATGGACGCCGTTGTACTTGATACAAGGCTTGATGTACCTTATGTAAGTTTCCTTGAAGCTTACAGCGGCGGTATTAAGTTTGAGAGAATTGATTCTGCAGTATCTGAAATGCTTAAATCAGATAAAGACGCTGAGATTGATACAAAATCCCTTGAAGAAATATTTAAAGGGGCTTTGAGTAAAGAGGACTTGAAAATTAAAGTTGAAAATCTTAAATCAACTGAAGTTTCTGCTATGATTGAGCTTAGTGAGCAGAGCCGAAGAATGCAGGAAATGTCTGCTATGTATGGAATGGATAACAGGACTTTCCCAAGTGATGAAACTCTTGTACTTAATGCCAATAATAATGTAGTAAAACTACTTCTTGATATAAAGGAAAGTAAAAAAGAGGAATCAGAAATGATATGCAGGCAGATATATGACCTGGCTGTAATGAGTCATAAGCCACTTTCACAGGAGGCTATGACAGAATTTATTGCAAGAAGCAACAAAATTATGGAGCTTTTGGCAGAAAAATAATAGGTTACAGCACTTGAAATGGTGTGCTCTGTCGTGTATACTGTAGGTATTACATTATTAAGTGAAAAATATGCTTAATAATAAAGAGAGAAAAACTGTGGAGTTATTCCCTATGTTTGGTATGGGATATTCTGTTGTAATAATAAAACAGAATAAGCAGTTAATTATATGAATTGAGGTGTTGTTAAATGGATAATATGAGAATTATGCCAATTTTATTGCTTGATGAAATAGTTCCCTATCCTAAGTGCAATTACACTATAAGTATAGAAGACGAGGCATATACAGAGGCTGTTAAGGCAGCTATGGGTGCTGACAGTTATATAATGCTTGTAAATGCTAAGGATTACAATTTGGGACTTACTGAAAATAATATCTTTAGAATAGGTACCGTTGCCAAAATAAAAAATGCAATGAGAGGTCTTGACGGAGGTATAAAGCTTTCTGTAAACTGTGTAGAAAGAGCATATATTGACAGTGTGCAGAGAAATGAAGATTTTTCACTTTGCCAGGCAGAATCAATGGTAGAGATTACCAGTGCTGATGATATGAAAGTTTCCGCTTCTATTGAAGTTATTAAGGATTTATTTGCAAAGTACAGAAGTGTTGTACCTATGTTGCAGCCTGCCCTTATAAATGATATAAAGAAAATAAATGATTTGGGTGTATTATGTGATAAGCTGACTGATAAGCTTGTGCACAATTTTGAAGACAAGAGAACCGTACTTGAAGAAACGGATATTTATGAAAGAGCATTGATTACTATTGCTCTGCTTGAGAAAGAAATACAGAGAGCTAATGTTAAAAATGATATTATGCTTAAAGCAAAAGAAAATATTGAAGAGGCACAAAAAGAATACTTTCTCAGAGAAGAACTCAGAGCTATAAATGAGGAACTTGGGGATAAAAGCGGCACAGGTGAGGAAATAAAGGCTTACAGAGAAAAAATGGCTGAACTTAAAATGCCTGAATATGCAGTTGAAAAGATGGAAAAGGAATTTAAGAGATTGCAGAGGGCAAATCAAGGTACAGCAGAAGGGTCAATAATAAGGGATTATATTGACAATGTGCTTTCTCTGCCATGGGGAAATATGACTGAAGAGAGCAAATCCCTTAAAAAGGCTGAACAGGTTCTTAACAAAGATCATTACGGACTTGAAAGGGTTAAAGAAAGAATTGTTGAATATCTTGCTGTAAGATTAAAGGTTGACAATCCTAATGCTCCTATTCTTTGCCTTGTAGGACCTCCGGGTGTCGGTAAAACTTCTATTGCAAAGTCAATAGCAAAAGCACTTGGAAGAAAGTATGTGAGAATGAGCCTTGGCGGTATAAGTGATGAGGCTGAAATAAGAGGACACAGAAGAACATATTTAGGTGCTATGCCGGGAAGGATTATAACTGCAATTAAGCAGGCAGGAGCTTCAAATCCTCTTGTACTTTTAGACGAAATAGATAAGTTAGGTAAGGATTACAAGGGTGATCCAGCAGCAGCTTTCTTAGAAGTTCTTGACGGGGAGCAAAATGTGAACTTCAGAGATAATTATATTGAAATGCCGTATGATTTGAGCCGCTGCTTATTCCTTTGTACTGCAAACAGTCTTGACACTATTCCTGGTCCTCTAAGAGACAGACTTGAAATAGTTGAGCTTTCAAGCTATACATCTGAGGAAAAGTATCATATTGCAGCAGAGTATCTTGTACCTAAGCAGCTTGAGGCTAACGGACTTTCAAAGACACAGCTGAAGTTCAGAAAAGATGCCATTGAAGATATGATAGAAAGTTATACAAGAGAAGCGGGTGTAAGAACTCTTGAAAGAACAATAGGTAAGGTTTGCCGCAAGGTTGTCAAGATGCAGCTTGAAAATGAGGATAAGGCTGTTGTTATAACAAAGAAAAATCTTACTGATTTCTTAGGAAAGAGAATATTTAAGCCTGAAACAATAAATGCTTCTGATGAAGTGGGTATATGCAAGGGACTTGCATGGACTGCTGTCGGAGGTACTACACTTGATGTTGAGGTTAATATTTTAAAGGGCAAAGGTGATTTTAAAATCACAGGCAATGTAGGCAAGGTAATGGAAGAAAGTTATAATGCAGCGTTAAGCTATATAAGAGCAAATGCCGATGCACTTGGTGTAGATATTGATTTTGAAAATACAGATGTTCATATTCATATACCTGAGGGAGCTACACCAAAAGATGGTCCGTCAGCAGGAATCACTATGGCAACAGCTATGGTTTCTGCTATGACTAAAACTCCGGTAAGAGCTGATATAGCTATGACAGGTGAAATAAGTATAAGAGGCAAAGTTATGCCTATAGGCGGTCTTAAGGAAAAGGTGCTTGCTGCAAAAAGGGCAGGTGTTAAAAAAGTTATAATACCTGTTGAAAATGCCCCTGACCTTGAAGAAATACCTGAATATGGCAAGGCAAATATGGAATTTGTATTAGCATCTAAGATGAATGATGTATTGTCAAACAGTTTGATTAAATAAATATTACAGAGGTCTTTCAGAATGAAAGGAGTAAATTATTACTGCAAAAAGTCTGAAAGACCTCACTTTATTAGTAATAAGTGCTGAAGATAATTTGTTTTTAAAATTTGATTGACTTTTAATATTTAATATGTTATTATAAATAAGCAATCTAAGTATCGCATTGTCTCACATGTTTTTGTAAGCTATCGATTTTCTGTGATGGTTTACAAAAGCATGTGTTTTTTTGTGAATAGAAAGCAAATAAAATAATTGGAGGTACTGAAAATGAATAACGGTACAGTAAAGTGGTTTAACGCAGACAAGGGTTTTGGTTTTATAACTAATAATGACGGAAGCGGAGATGTTTTTGTACATTTTTCTGCAATACAAAACGGTGGCTTTAAAACTTTAAATGATGGTGATAAGGTTACATTTGATATTGAAAAGGATGTAAAGAACAGCAGCAGGTCAAGAGCTGTTAATGTACAGCTTGCGTAAATAATAAACCAATGAAAAGCCTGAAATTTTTAATTGAGGGCTTTTTATATTGTATAAAATTGTTAGTGTAGTTTGGTTAGTTGAAAAGGAGATAATATTATTAATAATTTTAATGAATTCGGACTTTGTAAAGAAATTTTAAGAGGTCTTGAAAAAATGAATTTTAAAGAGCCGTCACCGGTTCAAGGGGCTGCTATTGAGCCAATGCTTAAAAAAGAGGATATATTGGTGCAGGCACCTACAGGTACAGGAAAAACAGCAGCTTTTTGCATTCCTATAGTTGAAAACACTGATACACAGCGGAGAAGTGTTCAGTCAGTTATTCTTTCGCCAACAAGAGAGCTTGCAGTGCAGACTGCTGAGGTACTAAGAAAGCTTACTGCTTATACATCAGGAATAAGATTAGCTGTTCTTTACGGAGGTGAGCCTATCAATCACCAGATTAAGGCACTTAAACGTCATCCTCAGATTATTGTGGCAACGCCGGGCAGACTTATGGACCATATGAATAGGAGAACAGTAAGGCTTAATCAAGCAGAATGTGTTGTTCTTGATGAAGCTGATTGTATGCTTGATATGGGATTCAGAGAAGATATGGAAGAAATTTTAAAGAAAACTCCGCAGGAAAGACAGACTGTGCTTTTTTCTGCAACTATGTCTGAGGGGATAAGGAAAATTGCCAAGGATTATCAGAAGGATGCAAAAAATATTTCAATAAAGCAAAACAGTATGGCTGTTGATAAAGTAGAACAGTATTATGTTGAAATGAGAGGGAATACAAAGACAGAAAATCTTCTTAATTTATTTGAGAAAAAAAGATTTAAGTTATCTCTTGTATTTGTAGCAACAAAGGCTATGGCAGACAAACTGTCAAACCAGCTAAACGGTGCAGGCTTTTCTGCTGATGCTATACATGGTGATTTGCGTCAGAGACAGAGAGACAGAGTAATGGAAAAATACCGCAGCGGTAAGGTAAGTATACTTGTAGCAACTGATATAGCAGCAAGGGGTATTGATGTCAACGGAATAGATGCTGTTATAAATTATGATATACCGGGAGACGCAGAAAGTTATGTTCACCGTATCGGGCGTACAGGCAGAGCTGAAAAAACAGGTATTGCATATACTTTTGTAGTGCCTAAGGAAAAGGGTAAGTTAAAAGGCATATTAAGAGAAACAAAAGCAAAAGCATCTCCTTTGAAAATGGGTGATACCAGGTCAAAATTCAGAGAACTGAATAATGAGGGTGAAAATAAAAGAGGGAAATATAACAGGGGCAGGAAGAAAGACCAATATAAAAAGAAAGCAGTATATGCTTAATATTAAAAGAACCGATTAAACGGTTCTTTTTTTATACAATAATTTTGTAAAATTTCTATTGACAGATGGTATGAACTGGTGTATTATATATGTAGTTAGGATTAGCTAACTGGGGTAGATGCTGCTAATTATAATGGTGCTTTTGCTTTGTTTGTTAGAAAATACCTATATTTTTTTAAATAATGGGTTAGCTATAGCTAATTTGATTAGTAGAAGCTAATATAAACAGGAGGGGTTTATGATGCCTTTAACATTATGTCAGGTAGGAGAGGAAAGTATAATCAAAAAGGTTGGAGGAAAGGGAGATACTAAAAAATTTCTGAAAAATTTGGGGTTCGTTACGGGCAGCAGTGTTACTGTTGTTTCTGTAATGAGCGGGAATTTAATTGTAAATATTAAGGAATCAAGAGTTGCTCTAAGCAAGGAAATGGCTAGTAAAATTATGGTTTAGGAGGATATTATGAAAACTTTAAAGGAAGCTAAAGTAGGTGAAACTCTTAAGGTTTTGAAACTGACCGGAGAGGGTGCTGTAAAGAGAAGAATCATGGATATGGGAATTACAAAAGGAATTGAAGTAAATATAAGAAAAGTTGCTCCTTTAGGTGATCCTGTTGAAGTTACGGTAAGAGGTTATGAGCTTTCAATAAGAAAGGCCGATGCTGAAATGATACAGGTGGACGTTGCTAATAAATAGGAGGTATTGTAAATGAGTATTAAAATAGCAATTGCGGGTAATCCAAACTGTGGAAAGACGACTTTATTTAATGCACTGACAGGTTCAAACCAATTTGTAGGTAACTGGCCAGGGGTAACTGTTGAAAAAAAAGAGGGTAAACTAAGGTTTAATAATAAGGTTACTATAATTGATTTACCGGGTATTTATTCGTTGTCACCATATACTCTTGAAGAAGTTGTTGCAAGAACTTACCTTATTAATGAAAGACCTGATGTAATATTAAATATTGTAGACGGCACTAACCTTGAAAGAAATTTATATTTGACAACACAGCTGACTGAGATTGGTATACCTGTTGTAATAGCTGTTAATATGATGGATATTGTAAGAAAAACAGGCGATAAAATTAATATTAATGAGCTTTCAAGTCAGATGGGCTGCAAGGTTGTTGAAATATCTGCATTAAAAGGTATGGGTATTAAAGAAGCGGCAAATGAAGCTATAAAGGCAGCAAGTTTAGCAAAGACAGTTCCAATGCATACTTTCAGTGGGGAAACAGAACACGCAATTGCTCATATTGAAGAGGCCTTAAAGGGAAAGGTTGATGATGAACAGGAGAGGTGGTTTGCAATTAAGGCTTTTGAGCGGGATGAAAAAGTTATGGCTCAGCTCAAACTTAATGACAGTGTATTAAAAAATATTGAAGAGATTATAAGCGGCGTTGAAGATGAACTGGACGATGACAGTGAAAGCATTATTACAAACGAAAGATATGTATACATTGCAGATATGCTTAAAGGTACATATATGAAGAAAAACAAAGGCTGTCTGACTGTATCGGATAAAATTGACAGAGTTGTTACTAACAAATTTCTGGCACTGCCTATATTTGCAGCAGTGATGTTTGTTGTATACTATATATCTGTAACAACTGTTGGTACATGGGTAACAGATTGGACTAATGACGGATTATTTGGAGATGGTTTCTTTTTCCTTAATCATGGTAAAGATGCTTATGAGGAAGCTGCAGGTAAATTTGACAGAGCAGAGCAAATACTTGCTGCCCTGGAGGAAGGTCATAATACAGTTGAAATAAATGATGAAAACGGGGAAGTTGTTGAAGAGGTGACAATTACTGATGAAATAATTGAAAAAGCAGCGGCTGTTAAAGAGCCTGATCAATCAAATTATGGGTGGTGGGTACCGGGTGTACCTGTGTTAGTTGGGAATATACTTGAGAGTATAGGCTGTGCCGAATGGCTGTCTGCACTTATACTTGACGGTATTGTTGCAGGTGTCGGTGCTGTTCTTGGCTTTGTTCCTCAGATGATGGTGCTTTTTGCCTTTCTTGCTTTTCTTGAATCCTGTGGTTATATGGCAAGGATTGCATTTATTATGGATAGGATATTTAGAAAATTCGGACTTTCAGGAAAGTCATTTATACCAATGCTTATTGGTACAGGCTGCGGTGTGCCGGGTATAATGGCGTCAAGAACAATTGAAAATGACAGAGACAGAAAAATGACAATAATGACAACAACATTTATACCATGCGGTGCAAAGCTTCCGATAATTGCTCTTATTGCAGGAGCTTTGTTCGGCGGTGCATGGTGGGTATCTCCAAGTGCGTATTTTGTAGGCATTGCGGCTATTGTTATATCTGGTGTTATATTAAAGAAAACAAGAATGTTTGCCGGTGATCCGGCACCCTTTGTTATGGAACTTCCGTCATATCATTGGCCTACAGTGAATAATGTGTTGAGAAGTATGTGGGAGAGAGGCTGGTCATTTATTAAAAAGGCAGGTACAATTATTTTGCTTGCAACTATATTAGTTTGGTTTTTGTCAGGATATGGCTTTAAAGACGGAAGTTTTGGTGCAGTAGATATGGAGGAAAGTTTGCTTGCAAGCATTGGAAATTTGTTTGCATGGATATTTAAGCCGCTTGGTTTTGGAGACTGGAAAGCAACAGTTGCTTGTGTAACAGGTTTAATTGCAAAGGAAAATGTAGTGGGAACATTTGGTGTATTATATGGATTTGCTGAAGTTGCTGAAGACGGTGCTGAGATATGGGGCTCTTTACAAAATGCCTATGCTCCTGCTGCAGGATATGCTTTTCTTGTATTTAATCTTCTTTGTGCACCTTGCTTTGCTGCAATTGGTGCTATTAAGAGAGACATGAATTCTCCTAAGTGGACCGTGTTTGCTATTGCTTATCAGTGTGTATTTGCATATTGTACAGCACTTGTTATTTATCAAACTGCTATGATTTTTGCAGGTACTCCTGATATTATAGGGTTGATTGTTTCACTTGTTATAATTGCACTTACTCTTTATATGCTGTTCAGACCATATAAGGAAAATAAAGCGTTTAAGAGTAAGTTGAGTATTGAGGCTTAAGGAGGATTAGTATATGGGAACTTTTATTGTATGTGCTGTACTAATTTTGGTAGTTGTAATGATTTTAAGAAGTATGATAAAAAAGAGAAAAAACGGCGGAGGCTGTGGTTGCGGCTGTTCAGGCTGCAGTTGTGCTGATATTTGCCGAAGTAAAAAGTAATATTTAAATATATAAGAATAAGACTGTTTCAAAAGGTGAACATATATTTTAAGGTTATAAATGTATGTTATTTGGACAGTCTTATTTTTGTGCAACAAACTTTTATTAAATAAAAAGCTTATTAAAAAATGTAAAAATATTTATATAAAACTATTGACAAATTATTAAAGTAGTGGTACAATATCATTAAAGGTGAGGTGATAGTTTGTGAGTAAAAGTGTATATAGTATAGTGCTTAATGATGCAGTCGTAGAGGCTGTTGATGAAATGGCTTACAGAATGGGTACAAACCGTTCAAATATGATAAATCAAATATTAGCTGAAAAGGTGGCTTATATAACACCTGAACAGCATATAAGAAACATTCTTGAAACAGTAGAGGATATTATAACGGGTAAAGATGTTTTTAGAATAATGTCTACTCCCGGAGATACTTCACTTATGATAAAAAGTTCTTTTAAGTATAAATATAACCCAAGTGTTAAATATTCTGTTGTACTTAATAAGAACGGTAATTCTGCAAAAGGGGAGCTGAGAGTTGTATTCAGAACACAAAATGCTGTGCTCCTTGGAGAGCTTAATAATTTTCTTAATATCTGGAATGCTTTAGAGGAAAAATACCAGCAAAGGAAAATAAGGTATATACAGTCTAACGGCAAATATATAAGAGAGCTTAACTTACCAAGTAATGAATATGACGAAAATCAAATAGGAGAGATGATTTCTGAGTATATTACAGGTTTTGATAAAATTATGAAATTATACTTTGCAGAGGAGAGTATAGAAAATATTGAGAGAGAATATGTAAAGTTTTATAATAAGTGTATTTTTAAAATTTGACCTTTAGAAAGGGGCGTTGTATATGAATATGAATAAGATGACACAGAAATCTTTGGAAGCTTTGCAGTTAGCTCAGACACTGGCTGTGGAAAACAGTAATCAGCAAATTGAACAGGCACATTTACTTTATGCCCTGATTTCTCAGGACGGCGGAGTTTGTGCTGAACTGTTTATAAAAATGGGTATTGATATTGGCAGCTTTGGAGCGGCTGTAAAAAAAGTTATTGAAGGATTTCCTAAAGTTGGTGGAAGTGCAAGAGAGCAGGGGAAAATATATATATCAAATGATATGGACAAAGCCTTGGCTGATGCTGAAAGAACTGCATCCAAAATGGGCGATGATTATGTATCAGTTGAGCATCTTATGCTTGGTATTATTAATAATCCTGACAGCAGAATAAAGGAAATATTTAAGACATTTAATGTGGAAAAGGACAGATTCTTAACTGCTTTAAAGGCTGTAAGAGGAAATGCAAGAGTAACTACTGATAATCCTGAATCAACTTATGATGTGCTTAATAAATATGGTCAAGACTTGGTAGCTATGGCTGAAAAAGGGAAACTTGACCCAGTTATTGGCAGAGATACTGAAATAAGAAATGTAATAAGAATATTATCAAGAAAGACTAAAAACAATCCTGTGTTAATTGGTGAGCCCGGAGTTGGTAAAACTGCAATAGCAGAGGGTCTTGCTTTGAGAATAGTCAAAGGTGATGTGCCGGACAATATTAAGGACAGAAGAATATTTTCTCTTGATATGGGTGCTCTCATTGCAGGAGCTAAATATCAGGGTGAATTTGAAGAAAGATTAAAGGCTGTTTTGCAGGAGGTAAAAAAATCCGAGGGCAAAATAATAATGTTCATTGATGAACTGCACACAATTGTTGGTGCCGGTAAAGGTCAGGGGGCTATGGACGCAGGCAATTTGTTAAAGCCTATGCTTGCCAGAGGTGAACTTCACTGTATAGGTGCAACTACTCTTAATGAGTACAGGCAGTATATTGAAAAGGATGCTGCTCTTGAAAGACGTTTTCAGCCTGTAATGGTCGATGAGCCTACTGTTGAGGATACCATATCTATACTTAGAGGTCTAAAAGAAAGATATGAGGTATACCATGGTGTTAAAATTCAGGACCAGGCTTTAATTGCTGCTGCAACACTTTCAAACAGATATATAACAGACAGATTTTTACCTGATAAGGCGATAGACCTTGTTGATGAAGCTTGTGCGACAATCAAGACAGAAATGAATTCAATGCCTGCTGAGCTTGATGAGATTTCAAGAAAGATTATGCAGCACGAAATTGAAGAAGCTGCACTTAAAAAGGAAGATGACAAGCTTTCAAAGGAACAGCTTGAAAATGTGCAAAAGGAGCTTGCGGAATACAGAAGTCAGTTTGCTGCTATGAAAGCACAGTGGGAAAATGAAATGGCTGACATTAACAAAGTACAGAAGTTAAGGGAACAGATTGAAGAAGTTACAAAGCAGATTGAGGTTGCTGAGAGAAATTATAATCTTGATGAAGCTGCAAAACTTAAATACGGTAAACTTCCTGAACTGCAAAAACAGCTGGAGGCTGAAGAAAGCAGGGGAGAAAGCGGTACAAGAGAGAATAAAATTTTAAGAGATAAGGTAACTGAAGAGGAAATTGCTAAAATTGTTGGCAGATGGACAGGTATACCTGTATCAAAGCTTGTTGAAGGAGAAAGGCAAAAGCTTTTGCATCTTGACAATATACTTCATGAAAGAGTTATAGGTCAGGATGAAGCTGTTGAAAAAGTATGCGAGGCTATTATACGTTCAAGAGCAGGCATTCAGGACCCTGACAGACCTATTGGTTCATTTCTGTTTTTGGGACCTACAGGTGTTGGTAAAACTGAGCTTGCAAAGGCTCTTGCAGAGGCATTATTTGATGATGAAAAAAATATAGTAAGAATTGATATGTCTGAGTATATGGAAAAGTATAGTGTATCAAGACTTATAGGTGCACCTCCTGGATATGTAGGATATGAGGAGGGCGGACAGCTTACAGAAGCTGTTAGAAGAAAGCCTTATTCAGTGGTCCTTTTTGATGAAATTGAAAAGGCACATCCTGATGTATTTAACGTGCTTTTGCAGGTGCTTGATGACGGCAGAATTACAGATTCACAGGGAAGAACTGTTGACTTTAAAAATACAATAATTATTCTTACATCAAATCTTGGTTCAAACTTTATACTTGAGGGTATACAGTCTGACAATACTATTAGCGAAGAGGCTAAAGCCCAGGTGAGCAATTTGCTTAAAACAAGTTTCAGACCTGAGTTTTTGAACAGACTTGATGAAATTGTATTCTATAAACCGCTGGCTAAAGATGAAATTGGTTTTATTGTTGATCTTATGCTTAAAGATTTGAATAAGAGAATTGCACATAAACAGGTTTCTATTGAAGTCAGTGACAAAGCTAAACAGTATATTATTGACTGTGGATATGACCCTGTGTATGGTGCCAGACCTTTGAGAAGATTTATACAGTCTAAGGTTGAAACATTGGTAGGAAGAATGATTATTGCAAATGATATAAAACCTGACAGTATTATTTATATTGATTATGACGGCAGTGGACTTTATGCAGATATAAAATAATATTTTAATTAATAATTATGGTATAAACTCAAAATGGTTCGACAAAAAAATACATTTTATTACTAAAAAGCTGCAATTTATGACAAATATATTTTGTACAATAAAATTATGGTATTATATGGATATATGGAACATACCTGATAGCTAATATTTTATCCAATTTTGCTTTTAATTCATATGTATAAAGTTTTGTGTAAGTAAAAAGAAGTTTTGTACATGGTATGTTTCATTAAAAAGGCTGCATTATGCAGCCTTTTTCCTGTTTAAAAAACAAGTATAGTATAGTTTATATGCGTACTTTAGCTTAACCACATTTGAAGAAGTCTTGAAATATTTTTGGTTAGGTTTGCTTTTTCAATGTCCTCATTTGCTACTACGTTGGTACGTGCTATTTCTTTATTATTAGTGTAGTAAATGATTTCCCCTAATTTATCACCTTTTTTTACAGGTGCATTTATGCTTTCTTCTAATTCAACCTTGCAATCAAGTTCTGACTTGTTTTCTTTTGGAGTAACTATATTAACAGGAGATGCAACTGCACCGTTTACCTTATCTGTCATACCTTTGTATACAGGTACCTGTCCTACGATTTCCCCTGCTTTTTTACCATTTTGCAATCTGTAATTTGCAAATCCGTAGTCAAGAAGTTTCATAGTTGTCTGAAATCTGGCTTTTGGGTTGGGTGCTGCCATTACAACAGCTATAAGTTCCATACCATCCCTTAAAGCTGTGCCTGAAAGGCAGTAAAGAGCTTTTCCTGTTGATCCTGTTTTTAAACCTGTTGCATCCTTGTACCACTTAATAAGTTTATTTGTATTTGTCAGACCAAATTCTGTTGTACCTTTTGATGTGGTATGAGTAATTGTATCCTGCCAGGTGGTTGTATATTTTTTTATGTCTGGATACTTTGTGATTAATTCACGGCTCATAATTGCAATATCTTTTGCACTCATTTTATGTCCTTCTGTATCAAGTCCGCAGGCATTTACAAAAGTAGCATTTTTCATGCCTATTTTTTTTGCTTTTTCATTCATCATATTTACAAAACTCTCTTCACTGCCTGCAATAAATTCTGCCATTGCAACAGCAGCATCGTTTGCTGATGCAATAGCTATTGACTTTGTAAGAGTTTCTACACTTTGCTGCTCATTGGGTTCAAGGAAAATCTGTGAACCGCCCATACTTGCAGCATGTTCTGATACGGAAACCATATCTTCCCATTTAATTTTACCTGAATTGACGGCATCATAAATTAAAAGCAGCGTCATAATTTTAGTAACACTTGCAGGCGGAAGGGGTTCGTCTGAATTGCTTTCCGATAGAATTGTACCTGTAGAAGCCTCCATTAATATATAAGACTTTGCATCTATAGCAGGCGGTTCTGCATAAACTGATGCTGTAAATAATGATAGTGTCAATGTAAATGCTATGAGTTTTTTTAGCATAAAAAATACCTCCTCTTAATTTGCAATCTGTAAACAATTTGTTCTAGTCTGCATTTCTTAGAAAGTATTTTTTGTAATTTATATAAATTTATACATTAAAGTAAATAGATACATCAAATAGAAAATAAACAATAATATAAAACTATGTTTTGATTGTTATTCTTTGCAAGACACAAATAACTTTATATAATGTCTTAATAGTTTAAATTTGCAACTTGTTGAGCAAACTGTCATTTCTGAAAATATGTTTATTTATAAAACATAAATAATAACGGAAAAGAAATGAACAATGCTTCCCAGTACTACAAAAATATGAAAAATGTTGTGTGCATATTTCCTTTTAAAACTATATATTACAGCACCGAGTGTATAAAGAACGCCGCCAAGGACAAGAAGAACTATTCCGGGAACCGCAAGTCCTGCTGCAAGATATTTATAAAAGAAAATAATAGTCCATCCCATACCTATGTAACATACCATAGAAAGTTTTTTTGTACGCTCAAGGTCAATTGCTGTAAGGGTTGTTGCAATTGCTACAAGTATCCATTCTATTCCAAATATTATCCAGCATACAGCGGGGCTTTGCTCGCGGATTGTACAGAAGATAAAAGGCATATAAGAACCGGCAATCATAAAGTATATTGTACAGTGGTCAATAATTTGAAATACCTTTTTGGCAGTTCCGGGTTTTAAACCGTGGTATATGCTGGACATAGTATAAAGTGAAATCATTGTGACGCCATAAATACAAGACGCTACAACTCCCCACGGATTATGATGCAATGCTGATACTATAATACAAAGTACCATAGCAATTATAGATAATCCTCCCCCTACTATATGGCTGACCATATTAAATATTTCCTCGCCTTTGGAATATTCGGGAAGAATTCTGTCAGAAAGTTTTGTTCTAAACATAGAAAATACCTCCAATAGTTAATATAAGGGCTTTTGCGAAAGCAAAAAGCCCTTAATAAACAAATTATCTTCTTCTTAAAAAAGTAGGAATAATTAAATCGCTTGATGTGTCCTCTTCATCTTCCTGTGCTGACTGAGGAGCAGGTGTTGAATAAGATGAAGTTCTAAATGATGAAGGAGCAGGAGCTGAAACTGTCTTAGGGGCTTCAGGCTGTGCTGCTTTTGGCTGTACTCTTGAGCCATCTTCAGATATAAGACCTGTTGCTATAACAGTAACTTTAACTTTGTCTCCCATATTTTCATCAACTACTGTACCGAAGATAAATTCAGCCTCAGGGTCAAGAGCTTCAGAAATAAGCTCTGCAGCTGCATTAGCTTCAATAAGGTTAAGTTCAGGTCCGCTTGTAAAGTTGACAATAACACTCTTTGCACCGTCAATAGAAGTTTCAAGCAATGGTGATGTAATAGCCATTTTTGCAGCTTCCTGAATATCATCAGCCTCACCAATACCAAAGTGTGCAAGTCCCTGATTTGAAATAACAGTACATACATCAGCAAAGTCGACATTAATTTCACCAGGCTTTGTAATAAGGTCAGAAATACCTGTAACACCCTGATTTAATACGCTGTCAGCCATTGCAAAAGCTTCACCCATTGTAGTTGACTTGTCTGCTGTTTCAATTAACTTCTGGTTTGGTATTACAAGAAGTGTATCAACATATTCCTTTAAATTTTCAATACCCTGAAGAGCATATTTCATTCTCTTAGGTCCTTCAAACTTAAAAGGCTTTGTAACTACTGCAACAGTAAGTATACCCATTTCTCTAGCTATTCTCGCTACAACCGGTGCTGCACCTGTACCTGTACCGCCGCCCATACCGGCAGTAATAAATGCCATATCAACACCCTCAAGAGCTTGTGAGATTTCAGCTGCAGTTTCCTCAGCTGCTTTTTCTCCAACTTCGGGTCTGCCTCCGGCACCTAAGCCTTTTGTAAGTTTTGCACCTATTTTAATCTTCTTTTTAGCAGCTGAATTTTCAAGAGCTGTTGAATCTGTGTTAACTGTAATAAAGTCAATAGCTTCGGGATTAGAGGAAAGCATTCTGTTTACGGCATTGCAGCCACCGCCTCCTACACCAAGAACTACTATCTTGGCAACATCGTTCATTTCATTAAGAACCTCAATCATGGTATACCTCCTATGTATCTCTCCATATATATTAAAAAATATCCTTGTTTACATAATATAATAAACCAATTACATTATAATTACATTATATTGTAACCTTTTTTATTTCATATTTCAAGAGGAAAATAATATATTTTTTGAACTTTGTTGGATTTAGCCAAAAAAGCACAAAATTTTACACAAAAATATAATTAAAGCATATATTTGTAAGTTGCTTTGTCAGCAGTCAGATTAATGGTACCCGGTACACTTGTGTCAAAAGTTTTAAGCACCTCAATAAGCATTAAAAGTTTCCTGTTCGCATCATCGAAACTTCCGAATTTAATATCTACATTTCCTGTATAAAGATGTATATCAGATACATCTGTCATATCAACTCTTATAACATCTGACAAAAGTTCATATTTTTCAAATAGTTTAGATAAATGAACCATTGTTTCAAATGTTGACGGATTGTCTACCTGTAAAATTTCGCCAACGGTTACATTGCTGAATTTAAGTCCTTCAACTACAGGAAGAGCCTTTGTAATGGATTTTTGAACGTCAAGAACCCTGCCCTCACCGTCTATAAATAGATAGCTGCCTGAATAAGGGACATATCCCCTCAATTTATATTCATTTATTGTAATTTCTACTGTTGAGGGCAGTATTCTGTTTATTTCTACACTTTTAACATAATGATTGTTAAGTATTGTTTCTGCACATTTTGATTTATTAAAAAGGAAGACGTTGTCACCTTCTTTAAATGACAAATAGCCTTTGACTTGTTCCTGTGTAAGAGCTTCATTTCCAGTAACTCTGATTTCTTTTATATTAAAAAACGGCATCATAAAAAGTGTAATCATTACTGCCATTATTACAAGGCAGCAGAATGCAACAGGTATTGCCGCTGAATTCTTTTTTCTTGTCCTTTTCTGCATAAACATTCTCCTTATGATTAAAATCGGGTTTATAATTTATTGTAAACTTTGTTTAAGGTATTGTCAATAGGTGTATTTAGGATTTGATTGAATAAAAATAGTATGGTATAATTATAACAGATAACTAAACAATGGAGATGATATGCAATGAGAGACTATATAAGAAAGGTTCAGTATTATGAAACCGATAAAATGGGGATTGTACACCATTCAAATTATATAAAGTGGTTTGAAGAAGCAAGAATTTTCTGTATGAATGA
Organism: uncultured Eubacteriales bacterium; assembly: GCA_905201505.1. GTDB lineage: Bacteria > Bacillota > Clostridia > Lachnospirales > CAG-274 > Gallispira. Next base: position 35,984 of record CAJKOJ010000001.1, read on the forward strand.
AATGGGGTACAGCTATAAGAAAATGGAGGATATAGGCATTATGATACCGGTGCTTGGTGTAAATGCAATATATAAATCAGGGGCCGCCTATGGTGATGATGTTGTTGTTAAAACAAAGATTGAAAAAATAACACCGGTAAAAATGAGCTTTGTATATGAAATAACAGATGCTGTAACAGAGGAATTAAGGGTAACAGGAAAGACCGAACACTGTTTTGTGGACAGCAGCTTTAAGCCATGCAGTATAAAAAAGAAATTTCCGGAGTTTTATGAAAAATGTCTGAAAATGTCAGTTGGCAGTGAAAGTACAAAAAGGGTGTAAATTTGAAGTGAAAGTTTGTGCCCTATAATACTTATAGCCTTATATCATATTGACTTTTTGGCTTAAATAGTATATACTTTGATTATCAAAGTATTTGGGGAGGCATTGGCTTATGGAAAGTACAATGGTTACATTAAATAGGCTTATAAGTGGTGCCTTTAATGATATGTCAAGAAGTGAACAGCTGGCTATTAAAGCAAGTGGATTTGAAGATGTTTCTGTTAATGAGGCACATACAGTAGACGCAATTGGTGCTTATGTGCCTAAAACTATGTCTGCTGTTGCTGAAAAGCTTGACATAACTATGGGAACTCTTACAGTAGCAATTAACCATTTGGTCAAGAAAGGCTATGTGTACAAGGCTAGAAATGATAAAGATAAGCGTGTTTTTATGCTTAGTCTTACGGATAAAGGCAGAGAGCTTTTTAAGGCTCATCAAAAGTTCCATTTTGAACTTGTGAAGTCTCTTATTATGGACTTATCCGATTACGAAGCAGATATGTTTATTGAAGCTCTTTCAAGCCTTAATCAGTTCCTTAAAAGAGGGTAAGCTTAAACTATTGACAAAAGGAGAAAATTATGTTGAAAACAGGTATTATAGCTGTAGATAGTTATGCACCTGAAAGGGTAGTTACAAATGACGATTTAAGTCAGGTTGTTGATACCAATGATGAGTGGATATATAGCCGTACAGGCATAAAGACAAGACATTTGTCTGAGGGTGAAAATACATCACAGCTTTGTATAGAAGTTGCAAAAAGGCTTTTAAAGAAAACAGGGACAAGCCCTGAGGAAATTGGCCTTATAATAGTGGGAACAATTACTCCCGATTATGCAACACCAAGTACAGCATGTCTTGTGCAGGGTGCTATTGGTGCGGTAAATGCTTTTGCCTTTGATATTAGTGCAGCATGCAGCGGATTTGTTTATTCAATGAGTATAGCTGATAAGTTTATAAAAAATGGAACCTGCAAAAAAGCTATGGTTATAGGTGCGGAAACATTGTCAAAGATTGTTGACTGGGAAGACAGATCAACCTGTGTTCTCTTTGGCGACGGTGCCGGAGGTGCACTTCTTGCACTATGTGAAGAGGGCGGAATACTTGCTGAGGATCTGCATGCCAAAGGTGAGGACGGACTTAAACTTACAGGCAGCAGCAGGCAGGTAAATAATATGCTTTGTAAAGCTGAAGAAAATGATAATAAGTATCTGGCTATGGACGGAAGGGCAATATTTAACTTTTCTACTAAAGTAGTCCCTGCAAGTATAAAGAACATACTTGAAAATGCAGGACTTTCTGCTGATGATATTAAATATGTTATTCCTCATCAGGCAAATTCGAGAATTATTGATGTTGTTGCTAAAAAGCTTGGAATGCCTATTGAAAAGTTTTATCTAAATCTTTCTGAATACGGAAATACTTCTGCAGGCAGTATACCTATTGCTTTAGCGGAAATGGATAAAGAAGGGCTCATTGAAAAGGGCGATAAAATTATTATTACAGGTTTTGGCGGTGGCTTAACCTGGGGCAGTATACTGATAGAATGGTAAATTTTATATTCATATAAATAAAGAAAGGCAATGAAAAGGTGAAATTGATGAAAACTAGAATTTGTGATATGTTAGGTATAAAATACCCTATTTTTCAAGGTGCTATGGCTTGGATAGCTGATGCAAGTCTTGCTTCTGCTGTTTCTAATGCAGGGGGATTAGGTATTATTGCCGCAGGTAATGCTCCTGCTGATGTGGTGAGAGAAGAAATAAGAAAATGCAAGGAGCTTACAGATAAGCCTTTTGGTGTAAATATTATGCTTTTATCTCCTTTTGTAGAGGACATAGTTGACCTTGTATGCGAAGAAGGGGTTAAGGTTGTAACAACAGGTGCAGGTAATCCATCTAAGTTTATGGAAAAGTTTAAGGAAAATGGTATATGCCTTATTCCTGTTGTTCCGTCTGTAGCACAGGCTAAAAAAATGGAAAAGATTGGAGCAGGTGCTGTAATTGCTGAAGGTATGGAATCAGGCGGACACATAGGAAAGCTGACTACAATGGCACTTGTTCCTCAGGTTGTTGACGCTGTAAGTATTCCTGTGCTTGCAGCAGGAGGAATTGCTGACGGAAGAGGTATGGCAGCAGGTTTTATGCTTGGTGCAGAAGGTGTACAAATTGGTACACGCTTCCTTGTTGCAAATGAGTGTACTGTACATGAAAATTATAAAGCAAAGATTTTGAAGGCAAATGATATTGCAACTGTTATTACAGGAAATATTACAGGTCACCCTGTAAGAGTAATAAAAAATAAACTTGCAAATGCTTTCTTAAAGGCTGAAAAGGAAGAAATGGGCAGAGAAGAACCTGATATGGCAAGATTTGACCAGCTTGGTACAGGTGCTTTGCAGAAGTCCGTTAGGATGGGCGATGTTGACAATGGTTCTGTAATGAGCGGTCAGATTGCAGGTATGGTAAACAAGGAACAGTCTTGTGAAGAGATAATAAATGAAATAATGAGTCAATTTGAGGAGCTTGTAAAATAAGAATTGCTTAATTTCGGCTTACATAAGTTGGCAGATTATAAATAGATAACATAAAATAATCTATTTTTACAGTATGGAGGAAATTATGAAAACAGCGTTTATTTTCAGTGGTCAGGGTTCACAGTATGCCGGTATGGGTAAGGAACTTTATGATAACTATGAATGTGTAAAAGAGGTTTTTGACAAGGCGGATGAAGTTCTTGATTTTAAGGTAACAGAAATGTGTTTTGGTGAGGATGAGAGGCTTAATGAAACTGAATATACACAGCCGGCACTTCTTACTATGAGCTATGCTGTATATAAGCTTATGGAAGAAAAAGGATTAAAGGCAGATTATGTTGCGGGACTTAGTCTTGGTGAATATTCTGCTCATGCTGTAAGCGGAACAATGAACTTTGAAGAAGCCGTTAAGCTTGTAAGAAAAAGAGGTAAGTTTATGACTGAGGCTGTACCTAAGGGCGAGGGTGCTATGTGTGCAGTGTTAAGTCTTGATGCAGATAAAATTCAGGAAGCTTGTAATGAAGTTTCCGGAACAGGCAGATGTATGATTGCAAATTATAACGCTCCAGGTCAGATTGTTATAGCCGGTGATAAGGAAGCTGTTGAAAAGGCAAGTGAACTTGTTAAAGAAAAAGGTGCAAAAAGAGCTGTTATGCTTAATGTTAGCGGACCTTTCCATACATCTCTTTTAAAGCCAGCCGCTGACAAGCTCAGTGAGGAACTTAATAATATTGAATTAAAGGATATGACTATTCCTGTTATTACAAATTTAACTGCTGAGGTTGTTGAGGATAAGAGCCAGGTTAAAGATATTCTTACAAAACAGGTTATGAATCCTGTTAAATGGGAACAGTCTGTTAAAAAAATGATTGAACTGGGTGTTGACACTTTTGTAGAAATGGGACCGGGAAAAACTTTATCAAGTTTTGTGAAAAAGGCTGCAAAGGAAGTTGGTGCTGATGTTGCAATTTATAATGTTGAGGATTTAAAGACGCTTGAAAAGACTTTAGGAGGGTTGGGTTTATAATGAAGGATAAGACTGTTATAGTTACAGGCGGTGCTAAGGGCATTGGTAAGGCTATTGCTCTTAAATTTGCATCAGAGGGTGCAAATATTGTATTAAATTACAGAAGTACATCTCCTGAAGGGGTTAAAAATGAAATTGAGGCTATGGGAGTAAAGTGCCTTAGCGTACAGGCTGATGTAAGCAAGACAGAGGAAGCACAAAAGTTAGCTGATGCTGCAATTGCTGAATTTGGCGGAATAGATGTGCTTATAAATAATGCTGGTATTACAAGAGATACTTTACTTATGAGAATGAGCGAAGAGGATTTTGACGCTGTTATTGAAACTAATCTTAAAGGCTGTTTTAATATGATTAAAGCAGTAAATAAAACTATGATGAAAAAAAGAAGCGGTGCTATTATAAATATGTCAAGTGTTATCGGCCTTGCCGGCAATGTGGGACAGGTAAACTATGCTGCAAGCAAAGCTGGTGTTTTGGGTATTACTTACAGTGTTGCTAAGGAACTTGCTTCAAGAAATATTACATGCAATGCTATTGCACCTGGTATGATTGCAACAGATATGACAGATGTGCTTTCAGATAAGGTAAAGGAACAAATTCTTGAGGGAATTCCGCTGAAGAGATTTGGACAGCCTGAAGAAATTGCGGAAACAGCTCTCTTCCTTGCAAAGTCAAAGTATATTACAGGTCAGGTTATCACTGTTGACGGTGGTATGGTAATAGGCAGATAAGAATTGAAGAATATATAAAATTTTAAAAAGGTTAGTATAATATGTTTATATATTTTGTAATAGACATTTAAAGCCTAAAAAAACAGTTATTTTGTTTAAATATTGAAATTTATAGTCTGAATTGTTAGGAGGATAATTATGGAACGTAGAGTAGTTATTACCGGTATGGGTGCTTTAACACCTATTGGTAACAATGTTAATGAGTTCTGGGACAGTTTAAAAAACGGTAAGAACGGTATTGGTCTTATTACACGCTTTGATACAACAGACAGTAAAGTTAAGTGTGCGGGTGAAATCAAAGATTTTGATCCTGCATCTGTTGTAGAGAAAAAAGAAGTTAAAAGAAATGATTTATTCAGTATTTATGCCATGGCCGCAGCTGATGAAGCTGTTAAAATGTCAGGAATTGACCTTGATGGCATAGACAAGCATAGATTTGGTGTAATTATTGGTTCAGGTATTGGTGGTCTTTGCACTATTGAGGAGCAGGCAATTAAAATGGCTGAAAAGGGTATGTCAAGAATTGCTCCGCTCTTTATACCTATGGCTATATCTAATATGGCAGCAGGTAATGTTGCTATAAGATTTGGTGCAAGAGGTACTTGTCTTGATATTGTAACTGCATGTGCAACTGCTACACACTCTATAGGTGAAGCATTCAGAAGTATTAAGCATGGTTACAGTGACTATGTACTTGCAGGCGGTGCAGAAGCATCTATATGTAAATTAGGTATAGGCGGCTTTGCTGCATTAAAGGCACTTTCAACAAGTGATGATCCTGAGAGAGCATCTATTCCTTTTGATAAGGAAAGAGGCGGATTTGTAATGGGTGAAGGTGCAGGTATATTGTTTATGGAATCTCTTGATTCTGCTAAGGCAAGAGGTGCTGAAATTCTTGCTGAGGTTGTGGGATATGGTTCAACTTGTGATGCTCATCACATTACAGCACCTATGCCTGACGGAGCATGCAAGGCAATGGAAGCAGCTATGGCTGAGGCAGGTATAGATAAGAGTGAAGTTGGTTATATAAATGCTCACGGAACATCAACTCCTGCAAATGATTCATCTGAAACAACAGCTATTAAATCTGCATTTGGAGAATATGCAAAGGAACTTAATATAAGTTCAACAAAATCCATGACAGGTCATTTGCTTGGTGCAACAGGCGGGGTTGAGGCTATTGCAACTGTGCTTGCTCTTAGAAACGGAGTTATTCCTCCTACTATAGGCTATAAAGTACCTGATGAGGAATGTGACCTTAACTATACTGTAAATAAGGCTGTTGAAAGAGATGTTAAATACGCATTAAGTAATACATTAGGTTTTGGCGGTCATAATGGTGTACTTTGTTTAAAGAAATGGGAGGAGTAATAAAATGTTGGATATTAAAGAAATTCAGAAGATATTACCTCACAGATACCCATTTTTGTTAATAGACAGAGTACTTGAAATGGAAGAAGGCAAAAAGTGTGTTGCACTTAAGAATGTGACAATGAATGAACCTTTTTTTCAGGGACATTTTCCTCAGGAACCTGTTATGCCGGGGGTGCTTATTATTGAAGCACTTGCACAGACAGGTGCGGTTGCTATGCTTTCAATGGAAGATTTTAAAGGTAAGATTGCTTTCTTTGGTGGTATAGACAAGGCTAAATTCAGAGGTAAGGTTGTACCGGGAGATACATTGCGTCTTGAAGTGGAAATGATTAAAATTAAGCGTAATGCCGGTATTGGTAAGGGTGTTGCTTATGTTGGAGATAAAAAGGTTGCCGAAGGCGAACTTACATTTATGATTGGCTAATGAGGTGCTGAAAATGAAATTGTTTGAAAATATTAAATCCGGCATTGACAAAATTAGTGTTGATACTCTTAAAGGTAAGGTTGAGGCAATAAAGGAAACAATGCCCAAAAAGGAAAAATCCGAAAAAAAAGAAGAAAAGGTAACTGAAAAGAAAGAGGAAATTCCTGAAGGACATATTAAATGTCCTGACTGCGGAAATATTATTGAAAAGAAGGCTTTAGGTTCTTTGAAAATTTGTCCAAAGTGTGCAAAGCTTTTCAGAATGAATGCAAGAGACAGAATAAGAGCTATTGCTGATAAAGATAGCTTTGAAGAATTTGATATAAATATGGAGTCTGAAAATCCACTTAACTTTCCTGATTATTCTGCTAAGATAAAGAGTTTGCAGGAAAAAACAGGATTAAAAGACGCTGTTAAAACAGGTAAGTGTACTATAGGAGGCAGACCTTGTGTAATTGCTGTTATGGACAGTGGATTTATGATGGGATCACTTGGTTCTGTTGTAGGTGAAAAAATTACAAGAGCCTTCGAATATGCTACAGAGCATAAAATGGCTATTATTGTGTTTACATGTTCCGGCGGTGCAAGAATGCAGGAGGGTATTGTGTCTCTTATGCAGATGGCTAAGGTAAGTGCTGCCTGTGCAAAGCATTCAGAGGCAGGTTTATTATATGTAACTGTGCTTACCGACCCTACTACAGGCGGTGTAACTGCGAGCTATGCTATGCTTGGTGACATTATATTGGCAGAGCCAAAGACTCTTATAGGATTTGCCGGCAGACGTGTTATAGAGGGTACTATAAAGCAGAAACTGCCTGATGAGTTCCAAACATCTGAATTTTTGCTTGAGCATGGATTTGTTGACGCTATTGTTGAGAGAGAAAAGCTTTCTTCGGTTTTGAAGAGAATTCTCAAGCTTCACAATGTTAAGAAAGTAGGTGAAGAATAATGCCGGCTTATGATAAGGTGAAAATTGCCAGAAAGGTATCAAGACCTACTGCACTTGATTATATTGAGCATATTTTTGATGAATTTATAGAGTTTCACGGTGACAGAAATTTTAGAGACGATGCTGCTATTGTAGGTGGTATTGCACTTCTTAAAGGTGAACCTGTAACTGTAATAGGTGTGCAGAAGGGTAAAACAATGGAGGAAAACATTGCAAGAAACTTTGGACAGCCGCACCCTGAGGGTTACAGAAAGGCTTTAAGGCTAATGAAGCAGGCTGAAAAGTTCGGCAGACCTATTATAAACTTTGTCAATACAAGCGGTGCTTATTGTGGTGTAGGTGCTGAAGAGAGAGGACAGGGTGAAGCTATTGCCAAGAACCTTATGGAAATGGCTAATTTAAGAGTTCCTACAATTTCTATTGTTATTGGTGAAGGCGGAAGCGGCGGTGCGTTGGCTCTTACAGTAACAGACAGAGTGTGGATGCTTGAAAATTCAGTATACTGTGTTCTTTCTCCGGAAGGATTTGCAAGTATACTTTGGAAAGATCCTAAGAAGGCTAAAGAGGCAGCTGATGTTATGAAAATAACAGCTGATGATCTTCTTGAACTTAATGTAGTTGAAAAGGTTATCAAGGAAGTTGACGGAGGCTGTCAGAATGATTTTGGATTTACTGCTAATTTGCTTAAATCTAAACTTGAAAATGAAATTGAAATGTTAAAGGCTAAGGATGTAGATACCCTTTTAGCTGAAAGGTATGAAAGATTTAGAAAATTCGGTGAATTTACTGAATAATTAAATTTAGGAGCTGTTGATAAAATCTAATTTTGCAACAGCTCCTTTTGTAATAAAAATTACAAAGGTTTATATAAAAAGTGATTAAAAAAATAACTCGTGATGAATTGGGGATTTGTCAGCAATTTTATATAACAAGTACTGAAGTATTAGCTAAAGCAGTTATGTAAAGCAAAATAATTATAATTAAATTCTTATAATATAAGTAATGTAAAGGAGATTGTATATGGAAAAAATCAAACTAAATTGTGTAAGTAAACCTAAAGTTGCTTTTATATGCGTTCATAATTCATGCAGAAGTCAAATAGCTGAGGCATTAGGACGTAAGTTAGCTTCTGATATATTTGAAAGCTATTCAGCCGGTACGGAGATAAAGGCCAATATAAACAATGACGCAGTAAGGATTATGAAAGAAATATATGATATTGATATGGAAAAGGAACAGTACAGTAAGCTGATTGAAAGTATACCTAAACCTGATATAGCAGTGTTTATGGGGTGCAATGTAAGCTGTCCTACACTTAAAGCAGAATACAGCGAGAATTGGGGGCTTGATGACCCTACAGGAAAATCAGATGAAGAGTTTAAAAAGATAATTCATAAAGTTGAGGAAAATATTTTATCATTAAAGGAAAGACTGAAATAAAAATGTAATATTGATATTTAAACTTAATGTTAATTTAATAAAAAAATATTGCAACTTTTAACGATATATGAGAAAATATAAGAGTAAGATATTTTATACTGAAAGGAGTAGGAATATGAAAAGATTTATAATTAGTTCAGCAGCGGCAGCTTTGGCTATGACTATGGGGACAACTGCAATGGCTGCAAATGGTGACTCAAAATATTTTAAAGACGTGACTGTAAATAATTATGGTTGGGCTGTTGAGTATATTGATTATATTGCTCAAAATGGTATAGCTTCAGGTATAGGTGCTGATATGTATGCACCGGGAAGTAACATTGAAAGAGGCGATTTCGCTGTACTTGTTAATAAGACTTTTACATTTAAAGAAGCTAAACTTGCTACATATGGACTTAAAGATGTTCCTGAAAATTCATACTATGCTCAGGCAATTGCAAATTGCTGCGGTGCGGGTGTAATTACTGAAAGAGGAATGTATTTCCCTGAAAGTGATATTACAAGAGGGGATGCAATAGTTATGCTTTACAGAGCTTTAAACAGCAATAATCTTGTGGGCGGAAATATAAGCTCTGATATATCAATGTTTAATGACGGTGAACAGCTTTCTACAATTGAAAGAAAGCTTGCAGCCGGCACACTTAATAAGATTGGTGTTATAAATGGTGATGATAAGGGTAATATTAACCCGGCTGCAACAATGACAAGAGCTGAAATGGCTGTAGTGTTTGCAAAGCTTGATAAGTATATTGATGAATACAAAGTTTCAGAAGCACAAAAAGCTGAAGAAGACGCTGCAAAGAAGGAAGAAGAAGATTTAAAGAAGGAAGAAGAAAAGAAAGAAGAGGCTAAGGCTGAAGAAAGCAGAGATTACAGTGCTGAAGATGTTAAAGAACCTATTGTTGCTGCTAATGGGGGTACAATAAGCGTTACAGATTCTACTGTAAGAGTAAGCGGTGATAATGGTATCACAGCAGATAATAAAAGTGAAATAGATATAGAAAATACAAATGTTACAGCTATTGGCGGAAATGCTGTTGCAGCTCAAAATGGTGCTGTGATAAAAATGAAAAACGGCTCTGCAACAGGAACTAATGGTAACGGTGTATATGCAGGCAATGATTCTGAAGTAACTGTTGAAGGTACAAAGATTAAGGCTGACGGAAACGACTCAAAATATAGTGCAGAAGTTCGCAGTGGCAAAATGTCAATTGAGAATACATCAATTACTGCTGCTGAAAATAAAGGTGCTGTACTGGTTGCAGACGGCGGTAAGCTGGATTTATCAAATGTAAGCATAGATGCAAAAACCGGTGTAGGTAAAGGAACTTATGCAGGTGCAATTGATATAATTTCAACAGATGATAATAAGAGCGAAATAAACCTTGAAAATGTTACTATAACCAACACAAGCGGTTCTGCTTTCTATGTAAGAGAAAGTGATGTTACAATTAATATAAAGGGCAGAAACAAGATTAATGCACCAATGTTAATTAATTCTCCTGATATAAGAAAAGAAGAGCAGGAAAGAGGAAATAATATTACTCTTAATTTAAGTGATGAAGCTACAATTCAGAATACAAGAATTGTACTTGATCCTAAGACTGTATTAGATATTAATCTAGATAGAAACACTTACTTAGGAGGTCAAATTGATACAGAGGTTAAAGGGTATATTAATATAACAATGGATCAGGATGCTACTCTTGCACTTGACAGTGATCTTTATCTTGATGGATTTAATAATAATGCAAGTTTTGATTTTGCAAATATTATTGATAATGGATTTAATATTTACTATAATGAAAACAATCCTGACAATGACTGGCTTGAGGCAAAAACTTATGAATTAGTTTTAGGCGGCAAGCTTATACCTTACAGTAAACAGGATATAGTGAGATAAAATAATTGAAATATTAAAAAGGGTTTGTGAAAATATGTGTTTTCACAAACTCTTTTAATATATTTTATAAAAAAGCGGTGCCAGATTATTCTGACACCGCAGTTTGCTTTATATTAAACTACCTGTCCTTTTGTAATAACAACAGGATCATCAGGAGTACCAATAAGCTGTTTACCATCGCTTATAACGGCTTCCTTATCTATAATGGCATTTTCAATTACACAGCCCTTGCCAATATATGAGCTTTTCATAATGATTGAATTATTTACCTTTGCTCCCTCGGAAATTGTAACTTTTCTGAACAATACAGAATTTGATACGGCACCATCAATAATAGTACCGGTACCTACAATTGAATTCTTAACATTTGCTGTTGAGTTAAACTTTGCAGGAGGGTCATCACTTGGTTTAGTACTGATATAAGGTTCGCTCTTAAATATTGACATAACTTCAGGCTTAAGGAAATCCATATTTGTTTCCATATAGGCCTCAACACTGTTAAGTGTGTTCCAATATCCGTCAAAATTATATCCGTATATATTTAAATTGTTTTTGTTTCTTAGAATAATATCTTTAACAAAATCATAGTATCCCTTTGGAATAGCTGTCTCAAGAAGTTTAATAAGAAGAGGTCTTGAAATAACATATATTCCGAGAGATATGTTATCGCTCTTAGGATCAATAGGCTTTTCTTCAAATGAAGTAAGCTTCATATTGTCATCAAAGGTTACAACACCATAGTCGTGAGGATCTTTTGTTGTACCTGCAATATCTTTTGTAACAATGGTGACATCAGCGTTCTTTTCTATATGGTAATCAAGCAGTTTCTGGTAATCCATTTTATAAACAGCATCACCTGACGCAATTACTACATAAGGTTCATGGCTCCTTTTAAGGAAAGAGATATTCTGATAAATTGAGTCAGCTACACCTCTGAACCAAAAATTGTTTTCACTTGTAAGAAATGGTGTAAATATATACAAACCGCCTTCTTTTCTGTCTAAATCCCACCACTTAGCTGATGATAAATGGTCCTGAAGACTGCGTGAATTATACTGAGTAATAACTGCAACCTTATTAATAGAGGAATTTGACATATTACTGAGTGTAAAGTCAATTGCTCTGTAGGAAGATGCAACGGGCATAGCCGCTATCGCTCTTACCTTACAAAGAGTTTTAAGTCTTTCGCTGTTGCCTCCGGCAAGAATAATACCTATAGCTTTCATAATTAAATCGCCCCCTCAAGAATAATTACAGACTGCCCGCTTGGAAGCTTGTTATCTGTATAATTGTCTGCCTTTGTAGGACCATAAATTACACAGTTTTTACCGACTTCAATTCCGTCAGGAACGGTAGTGCTGCTGCCAATAACGGTAATACCTGTATTGTAAATATGAGGCTTTCCTTCATTAGGAATATTATCACCTGTACCCATGATAACATTATCGCCGATTTTTGTGTTTTGGTCAATGATACATCTGTCAATTACAGCGTTTTTGCCAATATGACAGCCTTCCATTATAATTGAATCCTTTATAACAGCACCTTTTTCAATTATAACATTTTTACTGAGTACGGAATGTTCAACTTTTCCCTCAACTTCACAGCCTTCGGAAACAATACTTGTCTTTATTTCTGATTCAGGTCCTGTGTACATAGGAGGCTGCAGATTGCTGTTTGTGTATATTTTCCAGAAGTCTTCATACAAGTTAAATTCAGGAAGCGTCTTTATAAGCTCCATATTTGCTGCCCAGTATGATTCAATTGTTCCTACATCTTTCCAATAATCTTTAAATCTGTAGGCATAAAGTGTCATACCTTTATCAAGCATTGAAGGTATGATATGCTTACCAAAGTCGCTGTCAGAATGGATTTTGTTATCTTCAATAAGGGCATCTCTCAGCTTGTCCCATGTGAATATGTAAATACCCATACTTGCAAGATTGCTCTTTGGGTGTTCCGGCTTTTCTTCAAATTCATAAATTTTGTCGTTTTCATCGGCATTCATAATACCAAAACGGCTTGCTTCCTCGAGACTTACTTCGAGAACGGCAATTGTAACATCACAGTTGTTTTGTTTGTGATATTTAAGCATAGCTGCATAATCCATTTTGTAAATATGGTCACCTGACAAAATAAGTACATATTCAGGTTTATTGGCGTCAATGTAGTCAATGTTCTGATAAATAGCGTTAGCTGTTCCGGAATACCATTCACCCTTTTCGCCTTCTCTCATATGTGGTGCAAGAATTGATACTCCACCGTTTCTTGTGTCCAAATCCCATGGAACACCAATACCAATATGTTGGTTAAGTGTAAGAGGCTGATACTGTGTGAGTACACCTACAGTTTCAACTCCCGAATTGACACAATTACTCATAGGAAAGTCTATAATACGATATTTTCCTCCAAATGCAACTGCCGGTTTAGCCTTATCCATTGTAAGAATACCTAAACGGCTTCCTTGTCCTCCGGCTAATAACATAGCCATCATTTCTTTTTTACGCATAGCTGCAATCCCTCCATTCGCTATGATTTCTTTAAATATATAATAACATATTTCTATGGTGAATTACAACAAAAATTATGTATTTTTTTAAAAAAATAATTAATATTTCGTTTAACAAAAATTGACAAAATAGTGTATATGTTAAAAAGTTTTCTAAAAAGAGATAAAATAAATTGTAAAATTATGTATAAAAATGACAAAAACTAAAAATCTAAAGGTTTAATTAATTTATGTGGTAATTTATAGTAAAATGGGTTAATATATAGGTAAGTATTTAAATACTGTAAGGAGGATATTATGAAATTCGGATTTATTAGAACGGCAGCGGCTACTCCTGATATGAAAGTGGCAGATTGCGGATATAATGTAGAAAATATAATAAGTTGTATAGAAGAAGCATACAGCAATAATGCAGAAATTATAGTCTTCCCTGAATTGGCTGTTACAGGATATACATGCGGGGATTTATTTTTGCAGAGAAGGTTAATTAAATCAGCTTTAATGGGTATTGAAACAATAAAGAAATATACTGTTGGTAAAAATATCATTGTTATTGTTGGTTTCCCTTTTGAATATCTTGGTAACTTATATAATTGTGCTGCTGTGCTTTACAAAGGTATGACACTGGGAATTGTGCCGAAAAGTTTTCTTCCAAACTACAATGAGTTTTATGAGATGAGATGGTTTAAGGAAGCTTTAGGTGATACAAGAATTGTAGACTTTTTGGGTGAAGATGTTCCATTTGGTACAAATGTACTTATAAAGTCTGAAAGTATGCCTGAACTTACATTAGGTGTGGAAATATGCGAAGACCTATGGAGTGTTATACCTCCTTCTTTAAACCATGCTCTTGCAGGAGCAACCATTATTGCAAATCCGTCAGCAGGAAATGAAATAACAGGTAAAGATATGTACAGAAAAGCTCTTGTAGAAGGTCAGTCTGCAAGAATTATAGGCGGTTATATTTATGCTTGTGCAGGTGAAGGCGAATCAACAACTGATGTTGTATATTCAGGTCATAATATTATTAGTGAAAACGGCGTCACATTGGCAGAGACTGAAAGGTTTAAAAATGGAATTGCATACGGAGATATTGATGTATTCAGGATAATTACCGAAAGGCAGAGAAACAGCTCTTTTAGAACAGATAATGTAGATTACACTGTAGTTGAAATTGATTTCAAACCAAATTGTGAAGATATAAACAGATTTGTTGATCCTTCTCCTTTTGTACCTAAGGATTTGAAAAAACGAGAAAAAAGGTGCGAGGAAATTTTAAATATACAGGCTTATGGACTTAAAAAGAGAATAGAGCACATAGGATGTAAAAATGTTGTGGTCGGAATAAGCGGCGGACTTGATTCAACTCAGGCACTTATAGTAACAGCGAGGGCTTTTGAACTTGCAAAAATGGACAAGAAGGGTATTGTTGCTGTCACTATGCCTTGCTTTGGAACAACAGACAGAACATATAACAATGCAGTAAACCTTGTAAAGGAAATAGGAGCAACATTAATTGAGATAAATATAAGAGATGCAGTTATGCAGCATTTTGAGGATATAGGGCATAATCCGGAAATTCATGATTTGACATATGAAAATTCTCAGGCGAGAGAGAGAACTATGATTCTTATGGATATAGCTTCAAAATACAATGGATTTGTTGTAGGTACAGGGGACTTAAGTGAGCTTGCTTTAGGCTGGGCTACGTATAACGGAGATCATATGAGTATGTACGGAGTAAACTGTTCAGTGCCTAAAACTCTTATAAGATACCTTATACAGTATTATGCTGAAATTGTTGCTGATGGAAAGCTAAAAGATATTTTGTTTGATATTCTTGATACTCCTGTATCTCCTGAACTTTTGCCTCCGGATAAGGATGGTAAAATTGCACAGATTACAGAGGATGTAGTAGGACCTTATGAACTCCATGATTTCTTTTTATATAATATGATGAGACTGTGTTTTGAGCCTGATAAAATATTCTACCTGGCAAAAATTGCATTTGCAGGTAAATATGAAGATAAAATTATATACAAGTGGTTAAGAAATTTTTATTGGAGGTTTTTCTCTCAGCAATTTAAGAGAAGCTGTTTGCCTGACGGACCAAAGGTGGGTTCTGTAAGTCTAAGTCCTAGAGGTGACTGGAGAATGCCGAGTGATGCATCTGTTGGTGAATGGATGAAAGTACTTGATGAAATAGAAAAAAGTTTGGATTAATATATTGATAGTTCAGAGGCAGAGAAATATATCTCTGCCTTTAATTGTCTAAATATAAATTTTTTAATTTACTTATTAAGGTAAAAATGTATACTATTTTTGCAAGATTATAGTTTTTAATAATTTATAAATTTACAGAATAAATTGAAAATTTACTCTTGTGTAAATTTTAATTTAGGTATACAATAAATGTAAATATTGTTTGAAGTGAAAGGAAACAGAAAATATGGCAAAGAAAGTTATTGCTGTGCTTTTTGGCGGTCAGTCATCAGAGCATGATGTATCCAAAGTTAGTGCGGCTACTATTATATCCAATATTAATCAGGATAAATATACAATTATTCCAATTTATATTACTAAGGAAGGTCACTGGCTTTTATATGACGGACCTGTAGAAAATATACAAAACGGTACTTGGGAAAAATATGCAAGCTCTGCTGTTTTAAGTCCTGACGCTACACATAAAGGAATTTTTAGAATTGTAGGAGAAAAAGTTAAACTTATACCTATAGATTTGGTTTTCCCTGTGCTTCATGGGGCTAACGGTGAGGATGGTACAATTCAGGGGCTTTTTGAACTGGCAAAAATACCTTATGTGGGCTGTGGTGTTCTATCATCAGCTGTAAGTATGAATAAGGCATATACAAAGTTGGTTGTGGAAAAGCTTGGTGTTGAGCAGGCTAAGTATGCTGTTTGTTACAGAAATGAAATAGAAAATAATATTGAAGAGTGCATTGAAAAAATTGAAGAGGCATGTGGGTATCCATGTTTTGTAAAGCCTGCCTGTGCAGGATCAAGCGTAGGGATAACTAAGGCACATAACAGGACTGAACTTGTGGATGGCTTATGGACTGCAGCTAAAGAAGACAGGACAATTGTTATAGAAGAAAATATTACGGGTTTTGAACTGGAGTGTGCAGTACTTGGAAATACTGAAGTTCAGGCGTCTGCTGTTGGTCAGGTCCTTGCAGCTGCCGAATTCTATGATTATGATGCAAAATATAATAATAAGGAATCAAAGACTGTAATTCCTGCACCTATTCCTGAGGATAAGGCAAATGAAATAAGAGAAAATGCAGTGAAAATATTTAAAGCACTTGACGGAAGAGGATTGTCAAGAGTTGACTTTTTCATGGAGGAGAGTACAGGTAAAATTGTATTTAATGAAATAAATACTTTACCGGGTTTTACTCCTATAAGTATGTACCCTATGCTTTTTAATGAGGTGGGTCTTTCTACAGAAGAACTTGTAGACAAAATAATAGATTTAGGTTTTAGCAGAAACGAGGACTAAGAATATGGATGTAAGACCTATTGGTATATTTGATTCGGGAGTAGGCGGTCTGACAGTTGTAAAACAGATAATGAAAGTTCTTCCTTGTGAGGATTTGGTTTATTTTGGGGATACGGCAAGAGTGCCCTATGGTTCCAAAAGCAAAGAAACTGTTACTAAGTTTTCAGAACAGATAATAAGGTTTTTGAAAACTAAAAATGTTAAAGCAATTGTCATTGCCTGTAATACTGTAAGTTCAAATTGTTATGAAAGTCTTTCAGATGTTTTTAATGGGCTGCCTATAATAGAAGTAGTCACTCCAGGAGTTGAAAGCTGTCTTAAAGCTACTAAAAACAAAAGGGTTGGACTTATTGGTACTCAAGGTACAGTAAATTCAGGAGCTTATGAAAAGCGTCTGAAAAATGCTGATAATGAAATTCAGGTTTTTAAAAGGGCTTGTCCGCTTTTTGTACCCCTTGCTGAAGAGGGCTGGACTGATAATGAAATTGCAAGACTTACTGTAAAGGAATACCTTACTGAGCTTGTTGAAAAGAATATTGATACAATTATACTTGGTTGTACTCATTATCCAATTTTAAAAACAAGTATTGGCAGGTTTGTGGGGGAAAATATAACCATTGTTGATCCTGCAGAAGCTACGGCAATTAAGCTAAAGGAATATCTTGATTGTCATAATATGCTTACTGAAAATACCTGTGAGGGTAAAAGGGATTTTTATGTAAGTGATGATTATGCAAACTTTGACAGTGTATGTAAAAGTGTACTTAAGTATACTTGTAAAGCTGAAAAAGTGGATATTGAAAGGTATTGATAAATTTTGAGAAATTTTACATTAAAATGTGCTTGACTTTGGTTTTTGTAAGTGTTATTATGTTATTGATAAAATCATTGATGAGGACAGTAACTTTTGTTTAACCATTGCAGAGAGGAATGTGTTGGCTGTGAACATTCTATGGCAGCAAAATGTGAAAACCACCTCAGAGTGGCTCTAATAAAGCTCGGTTGACTTCCGTTAAAGGTTATTAAGTGGCAGTTTTTACTGCAAGTAGGGTGGAACCACGGTAACTCGTCCCTTTTTGGGAGTGTTACCGTTTTTTTGTTGTTAAATTTGAAATTCATTGAGAAAAGGAGTGTATAAAATGGTAAATGTTACTTTAAAGGATGGCAGTGTAAAAGCTTATGAAAGCGGTACAACTATTCTTGATATTGCTAAGGACTTAAGCGAAGGTTTAGCCAGAAATGCCTGCTGTGGTATGATTAACGGCAATGTTGTGGATTTAAGAGAAGAAGTTAAAGAGGATTGTGAAGTTGCAATATGTACGTTTGACAGTGACGAAGGTAAAAAAGCATTCAGACATACTGCTTCTCATATTTTAGCTCAGGCAGTGAAGAGATTATACCCTGAGGCTAAGCTTGCAATAGGTCCTTCAACTGATGACGGATTTTATTATGACTTTGATGATATTACTTTCACACCTGAGGATTTTGAAAAAATTGAAAAGGAAATGAAGAAAATCGTTAAAGAAAATCTTCCTATTGAGAAATTTGAACTTCCAAGGGCAGAAGCTATTAAATTTATGGAGGAAAAGGGTGAGCCTTACAAGGTTGAACTTATTAACGATTTGCCTGAAGATGCGGTGATTTCTTTCTATAAGCAGGGAGAATTTACTGACCTTTGTGCAGGTCCACACTTAATGACTACTAAGCCTGTTAAAGCTATTAAAATAATGAGTGTTGCAGGTGCTTATTGGAGAGGCAGCGAAAAGAACAAGATGCTTGTTCGTCTTTATGCAACTGCATATACTAAGGCAAGCGATCTTGAGGCTTATGTGAATATGCTTGAAGAAGCTAAGAAGAGAGATCACAGAAAATTGGGTAAGGAATTAGGACTTTTCTGTATTTTAGATGAGGGTCCCGGTTTTCCGTTTTTCCTTCCTAAAGGTATGGTCCTTAAGAATACTCTCCTTGATTACTGGAGGGAAATTCACAAGAGAGCAGGATATGTTGAAATACAAACTCCTATGATGCTTAACAGGCAGCTTTGGGAGCGTTCAGGTCACTGGGATCATTATAAGGAAAATATGTATACTACAAAGATTGACGATGTGGACTTTGCCATTAAGCCTATGAATTGCCCTGGTGGTATGCTTGTTTATATGCAGGAGCCACATTCTTACAGGGATTTGCCTATAAGAGCTGGAGAAATTGGTCTTGTTCATCGTCACGAAAAGAGCGGCGCTCTTCATGGTCTTATGAGAGTTCGCTGTTTTTCACAGGATGATGCACATATCTTTATGACTCCTGAGCAGATTAAGGATGAAATTAAGGGTGTAGTTGCACTTATTGATGAAGTTTATTCTTTGTTTGGTTTTAATTATCACATTGAACTTTCTACTCGTCCTGAGGATTCTATGGGTTCTGATGAGGAATGGGAAAGAGCTACAGCAGGCTTAAAAGGTGCTCTTGATGAGCTTGGAAGAGATTATGTAATAAATGAGGGCGATGGTGCTTTCTATGGACCTAAGATTGATTTCCATCTTGAGGATTCCCTTGGCAGAACATGGCAGTGCGGTACAATTCAGCTTGATATGCAGCTGCCTGAAAGATTTGAACTTGAATATACTGACAAGGACGGAAGTAAAAAACGTCCTATTATGATACACAGAGTTGTGTTTGGTTCTGTTGAAAGATTTATAGGTATTCTTACTGAGCATTTTGCAGGGCATTTCCCTACATGGTTAGCACCTGTTCAAGTTAAGGTACTTCCAATATCTGATAAATATGCTGATTATGCCGCTAAGGTTGAAAGTGCATTTAAGGCAGAGGGAATAAGAGTTGAAACTGACCACAGGGCTGAGAAAATCGGTTACAAGATAAGAGAGGCTAGAAATGAAAGAGTGCCTTATATTGTAGTAGTTGGTGAAAAAGAGGCTGAAGAGGGTACTCTTTCAGTAAGATGCAAGGGTGAGGATTTAGGAAGCTACAAGCTTGAGGCTTTCCTTGATGAAATTAAAGAGGAAATTAAGAACAAGACTAAGAGATGGTAATATAACTTTTAAAGGATCGGGTGACCGGTCCTTTTTTATTAAAACATATTTTTATCATAACTGAATAAAAAACATATTAAAAAAATTATTTAACTAACCTTTTTTAAGTTGATTCTTTAATCTAAATTTCATAATTAGTTCATTATAGGTCTTTTTTGCTATAATATTGTACGGTAAAAATGTTATTTATTTCATATCAAAATATTTTGATGTATTTATTGACAGTCTCTTTTGTGTGTAGTATAATAAACATATCAAAAATATTTGATGTGAGGTGAAAGTATGGCAAATGATTATAAAATAGATGCAAAAATTTTTAAGGCTCTTTGTGATGAAAAAAGGCTTTGCATATTGGAACTTTTAAGAAGCGGTGAGAAGTGTGCTTGTGTTTTAATTAATAATACGCATATAAGTCAATCGGCTTTATCTTATCATATGAAAGTATTATGTGAATCCGGTATTGTAGAAAGCAGACAGGAGGGAAAATGGACACACTATAGAATTAGTAAAAGAGGAAGAGAAAATGCCATTAATCGTCTGTTAAGTATAACCTCATTTGATTTGGTGGATTAAATAGAATATTTTAAATAAAGTCATCTTATAGGTGGCTTTTATAAAACTTCAATACATCAAAAAATGTTGATATATAAAATAAAAATGGAGGTGTTTTTTTGAACGCATTAAAAATACTTTTTTTGTTTATTCAAGATCAGATACTTGGTATGAAATGGCTAAATGAATTAATAGGGCATTTTATTTCTGTATTGGGATTGGATATAAATACAAGATTAGGAGGCAGTATTCAATTTTTCCTTTATGATGTAATTAAAATTACAGTTTTATTATGCTTATTGATTTTCATTATATCATATATAC
This sequence comes from uncultured Eubacteriales bacterium, assembly GCA_905201505.1. Lineage (GTDB taxonomy): Bacteria > Bacillota > Clostridia > Lachnospirales > CAG-274 > Gallispira. The sequence goes on from CAJKOJ010000001.1 coordinate 56,637, forward strand.
AAAGTTACTTTCCTCCTGAAAGAAGCAGAAAAATTTTAGGAAAGTTTCATGGTGTAGGAGCTAACATTGTTTCTGCTCTTTTAGGCACCGTAACACCGTTTTGTTCTTGTTCATCTATACCACTGTTCATCGGTTTTACAAGTGCAGGACTTCCTTTAGGAGTAACATTTTCGTTTTTGATTTCCTCTCCTATGGTTGACTTGGGAAGTCTGGTTTTATTAATGAGTATATTTGGAATGAAAGTTGCATTTGTTTATGTTGTAATAGGACTAGTTATTGCTGTTTTAGGAGGAACTGTGATTGAAAAAATGCATATGGAAAAGTATGTTGAAGAATTTATCAAAAATAGTGGTAGTGTAGATATTGAATCTCCGGCACTTACAAAAAAAGAAAGAATTGTTTATGCAAAAGAACAAGTTGCCGGTACATTTAAGAAAGTATTTCCATATATATTGATAGGTGTTGCTATTGGTGCACTTATTCACAATTGGATACCGGAAGTATGGATTAAATCTATATTGGGAAGCAATAATCCTTTTGGGGTTGTTCTTGCAACTTTAGTGGGTGTTCCTATGTACGCGGATATTTTCGGGACAATTCCTGTTGCAGAGGCTTTGCTTTCAAAAGGGGCACAGCTGGGGACAATTCTCGCTTTTATGATGGCTGTAACAACTTTGAGTTTACCATCAATGATTATGCTGAAAAAAGCTGTAAAACCAAAGTTACTGGCTTTATTTATAGCTATTTGTACAATAGGAATTATAGTTGTAGGTTATATGTTTAATTTGTTTCACGCATTTTTAATTTAAAATGGAGGTATAAAATGAAATTATTTGGAAAAAAAGAAAAAGGTAAAACTAATTGTTTTGACAAAAATAGTATTGAGAAAACTAGGCAAAATACAGAACATATAAAATCAGAAAAAGAAATTAAAATTTTAGGTTCAGGCTGTGCAAAGTGTATTGCCCTGGAAAATTTGGTGCAAAAAGCGATAGAAGAGTCAGAGCTTGATTTTAAAATTGAACATATAACAGATTTTGTTGATATTGCAAGTTATGGCGTGATGTCAACTCCTGCACTTGTAATAAATGGTAAGGTTGTATCCTGTGGTAAAATGCTTTCTATTGATGAAATAAAGAAAATTTTAGATGAGAATATATAGTGATAGGGCTAAATTAAAAATATAATTTGTTTGTGAATATATTGCTGTAAATAAGGGTAATTTGAAATTTATTATTGACAAATGTGAGTGATGAGGTTTTTTTGAAAGTATTTATTGATTAAAAAAGATTTGCACAATGAGTTAAGCAAAAAGGTCAGTTCAAAAGAACCGACCTTTTTTGTAAGCAAATGATATGAAATATTAAGAATAAGGACAATATATGGAGTTAATTTAATAGTTGAAGTTCGTCTGTTTCGGGGTTGTAAATGTAGTGTAACTCTTCAATGTTGGCTCTGCCGTTTGTAAAGTTAGCAACTGATAAATAAATTTTATTGCCTGTAATATTAGTGGAATAAAGTTCATTGTGTCCTTTTTCAGGAGTAATTGTTAATATTTCCTGAAGTGTACCTACTTCATTAATACTGTAAATATTAGCTGAAAAATCACAGGCATATATTTTATTATCAATAGAACCAATAAGATCGATGGATGAGGCACCTGTTCCTGTTGTCATTCCTGTTGACTTGTTAAGAATTGTAATACCTTGTGAAGTTTCAATATAAATGCTTTTATCATTTACTATGCAGTTATAAATATTGTTGGTTTTAGATAAATACAAGAGTTTTTTGTTTACAGGATTATTTATATTTTGTCTGTATAGTTTACTAATTCTTTTGTCACTTACGGAAAAATATATATAATCAGAGTTGATGCAATATAATCTCAGTGAATATTTATTACTGTGAGTGAGGTGTTTTGTAACCTGCAGGGTATCAGTATCAATACTGCAAAGCATATCAAAATCATCGTTTGTATGGTCAACATAATAAATTATACCGCAGCAGTACATTACATTATCGGCATAACAATTCTTTATTAGCGTCATATCTGACAAATCCTTTTTGCAGCGGTAAATGCCTTCTTCAGCTTTATTTTCTGAAAAATATACATAATATATATAATCTTCTGTAACATAAAAATCAGCCATTCTTTCAGGCAAATAAACATCGCCTATGGGGCTATAATTTGAATAAAGTACCCCGTCGCTTTCCATAAGTGTGCTTGAAAACGGCTCGCTGTCAGCAGCATATACAAATACACTAATAAATAAAGCCGTAAAAAAAGCAGTTAATAACCCTAAAAAATTTTTCATAATAATACCTCCTGAGTTAAATTTATACATTAAGTATAAATTTAATAAATACTTTTGTCAATAAAATTTATAATTTTACATAAATTTATTTGCTAATTGTCATGTTGGCATTAAATGCAAATGATAAAATTAATGTAGATTTTTGTAATAATTTTGCTTTAAATAAAAGGAATAAAACTATTGATTTTTAAGGAATATTGTACTAATATTAATATAAATAAAGTATAGGGAGAATATTATGGATTTATCAATAGTTATTGTGAATTACAATACAAGAATTCTGACTACCCAGACAGTTAAGTCAGTCATTGCTTCAACAAGAGGCATTGATTATGAAATCATTGTAGTTGACAACTCATCAAAGGTAAGTGAATATTTTGAAATGGAGGATAAACGTATAAAAATTCTCTCTAAAGTTGATAACAAAGGCTTTGGACATGCCTGCAATATTGGGGCAAATATTGCAATTGGCAGATATATATTGTTCCTTAATTCAGATACAATAATGTCAGATGGTACGCTTAAAGGTGCTGTTGAATATATGGATATGCACAGTGATATTGGATGTCTGGGAATAAAAACTTTGTTAAAGGACGGAAGCTTTGACCACGGATGCAAAAGGGGGTTTCCAACACCGTTTAACAGCTTGTGCTATGTGCTGAAGTTAGATAAGATGTTCCCTAAAATTCAGAAATTCGGTGGATATACTCTTAATTATTTAAGCCCGGATGAAACAAATGAAGTTGACAGTGTAAGCGGTGCATTTATGTTAATTCCAAGAAGAGTAATAGGCAAAGTCGGTTTGTTTGATGAAAGCATATTTATGTATGGGGAGGATATTGACCTTTGTTACAGAATAAAGCAGGCAGGTTTTAAGGTTGTTTATTATGCTGATGTGAGTATGACCCACCTTAAAGGGCAGAGTGGTCTGCATACAAAAAATACTTTGGTAATAAAGCATTTTCATAACGGAATTAAAAGATTTTATGATATGTATTACCGTGATAAACACAATATAGCAGTAACATTTTTAATGCATTTGGCAATTAATATAAGATACATTTTAGCTTTAGCAGTTTCAAAGATAAGAAGGTAACTTATGATGAAAGTTGAAATTTTAATGGCAGTATATAATGGTGAAAAATACATTGACAGGCAAATTGAAAGTATTATTGAACAGACTTATCAGGATTGGACGCTTTATATAAGAGATGATGCGTCAACTGATAATACAATGGTAGTTGTGAGACAGTATGCAAGAAAATATCCTGACAAAATAAAATTTTTTGTAAACCGTGAAAATTCCGGAAGTCCAAAGTCTAACTTTTTTGAAATGATCAGGGGTTCTCAAGCTGATATTGTTTTTACATGTGATCAGGACGATATATGGGAAAATGATAAAATAGAAGTAACATTAAAGGAATTTGAAAACATAGACCGTCCTTTGCTTGTACATACTGATTTAACAGTTATTGATGAGAATGAAAAGGTTTTGTCAAAGTCAATGATTAAAAGTCAGCATATAGATATAACAAAGAATGCTTTGAATAATTTGCTTGTGCAGAATATTGTTACAGGATGTACTATGGCATTTAACAGAGCTTTAATTGACATTTTAAGAGAGCCTGATATGATACCTGTCCATGATTGGTGGATTGCTGCAACGGCGGCTGTATTTGGAGAAATCAGATTTATTGATAAATGTACGGTAAGATATAGGAAGCATAGTAATAATGTATGCGGTGCACAGAATATGGATAGTATTGGTTACATTGCCAGGAGGGCAGCAGACAGAGACAGAGCTAGAAAAATGCTTGAGTTTGGATATGTGTTGGCTGTAGAGTTAATGGAAAAATATAAAATGCCATATAAATATAATTCTATGTTAAAAGATTATGCAGGAATGGCAGAGAAAAATAAGATACAGAAAATAATAACTGTCTGTAAATATGGTGTGTGGAAAAGCGGATTAATAAGAAAAGCTGGACAAATAATTTTTATGTAATTATAAACGGAAATGAGGTAAGAGCAAATGCTTTTAAATAAAATTGTTAATTATGGTAAGAATAGAGGCTTTAGAGCTCTTACTCTTAAAATAGGTGAAAGAATTAAATACAAAATAGAAACAGATAAATATATGAGAGAGAATATTCCTGATGATGAAACGCTTAAAATGCAGAGACTTGAAAAATTTGAAAAGCCTGTTAAAATCAGTGTTTGTGTTCCTGTTTATAATACTGATAAAAAGATGCTTGAAGATATGCTTATGTCTGTTTTAAATCAGACATATTCAGACTGGGAACTCTGTATTGCCGACGGCAGTACCAGTAATTATGGATATATTGAAAGTATAGTAAGAGGAATAAACGATAAAAGAATTAAATATGAAAAACTTGATATAAATATGGGTATTGCAGACAACAGTAATGCCGCCTGTTCTCTGGCAACAGGTGAATATATTGCATTGCTTGACCATGATGATGTGTTGTCTCCCGATGCTTTGTATGAGGTAAGGCTTGCAATTGACAAAGGTGCTGATTATATATACAGTGATGAAGCCAGCTTTTCTAAAAGTTATCAAAATCCTGATATTATTCATTTTAAACCTGAGTTTTCTATGTTTAATTTAAGGGGTAATAATTATATATGTCATTTGTCAGTATTTAAAAGAAAAAAATTTGAAGAAGTCGGAGGATTCAGAAGAGGATTTGACGGAAGTCAGGATCATGATCTTATTTTAAGACTTTGTGAAGTTTCTGAATATATATATCATATACCTAAAGTACTTTACTATTGGAGAGTACACAACAATTCTGTTGCAAGTGATATAAGTGTTAAGCCATATTGTATAACTACAGGCATAATGGCTGTGGAAAGTCATTTAAACAGAATGAAAATAAGCGGCACAGTATCAACTGCTGTTGAAAATGCTGCTGTGTACAGAGTAAAGTATACCTGTCTTATTAAGCCGGCAATAATCAATAATATTGAAAATATAAAGGGAGTAACAAATGAGTATATTATTGTTGCAAAGCCTGATTTAAAATTTGGTGCAGGTGCAGTAAATGAGATATGTCAGATTTTGCAGCTTGAAAATGTTGGTATGGTAGGCGGAATGGTTGTGAAAAACGGCAAAATACAGCATGCAACTCTTACTGAGAAAAACGGCAAAGTATATTCGGAGTATGCAGGAACGTCTATAATGAGTGATGGATATATGAAAAGGCTCAAGTATGCTCAGGGGGCAGATTATCTGCCTTGCCAGTTTTTTGGCATAAGAAAATCTGTACTTGAAAATATGATGTATTTTGAAGATAACCTTTGGGAAGATGACAAAGTTATGGATATGTGCAGAAAGTTGAAAAAGTATAATTATGATATTGTTTTTAATCCATGGGCTGTTGCTGAAAGGTGACCTTATATTTGGCTTTAAAAGCCAAATATAAGGTTTTTTTGATTTATGTTGTTTTCCAAATCCGACACTGCTTTATGTAAAGATATATGCCGACTGTATCTGTTATAATTTCTGTTAGCGGAAATGTAAGCCATACATAGTTGAGTCCTATAAATGAAAATATAAATGCCAAAGGTACTAGCAAAAAAACTTGTCTTAATAATGTTAATATTATACTTGGAGCAGCCTTTCCAATTGCCTGAAAAAATACAGGAAGCATAAGAGATACAACAGCAGGAATAAAGCTTAGAGCAATAATTCGCAGTGCTGTAATCCCAAGACGGATTACTTCTGAATCTTTTGAAAAAATTCCTAGAAGTTGTCCTGGAATAATTTCAAATGCTGCAATACCTACAATCATAAATACTGAAGATAAAATTCCTGCCTGCAAAATTATTTTTTTACATCGGTCAAATCTGGATATGGCATTATTATAGCTTAATATTGGTACTATACATGTCTGAAGTCCCATGAGGGGAATAAAGAAAAATGACTGAAGTTTGTAATATAAACCAAGTACAGTGACAGCTGCATCAGAAAATGATACCAATATTAAATTCAGTCCTATGATATATACTGTATACATTGTCTGCATAACTATAGAAGGAAATCCCACTTGATATATACGTCTTATGTATATAAACATTTTTTTAATTACAGGTGGGCGGTATATACAGTTTATACCTGTTATAATGGCAGCAGCTATTTGTCCTATGACTGTGGCAATTGCTGCACCCGCAATTCCTAAAGGAGGAATAATACCGATTCCAAAAATTAATACAGGGTCTAAAATTATATTTATAATTGCTCCTGAAACCTGAGCAATCATCGTTCTTTTCATATTTCCTTTTGCTTGATGAATTTTTGACCAGGTACTTTCCAGAAAAAGCCCGAGACTTCCGATACATACAATTCTTCCGTATATAAAGGCTTGGTAAATTGTTTCCTGTGATTCTGCTGATACCTGAACGTAGGGTTTCATAAATATGAAAGAGAGCACTGCCATTACAGACCAGTTAAAAATTGCAAGCACAATTCCTGTCCCGGCTGTTTCCTCCGCTTTTATTATGGATTTCTCGCCGTAAAATCTTGCCATAAGTGTGTTTATACCCACACCTGTTCCTATGCCGAAAGCCATAATAAGAAGTTGAATGGGATATATAATAGAAAGGGCAGTAAGGCCTGTTTCTGAATATAATCCTACAAAATAACTGTCTACTATATTGTATAGAGACTGAATCAGCTGTGCCAGCATTATAGGAGGAGCTAGCTTTCCAAGTATTTTCCAAATCTTTTCACTGCCGAAAAAACTGTTGGTTTTAAAATTGTCATTCATTTAAAGTATCCTTCCAAGATGATTAATAGAAAAAATAATTATAAACAAATAATAACATAAAAGATTATTATATACAATATTTGAAAGAAGATAATATGCAACAAAAATAATTGCTTAATAAAGTTTAAATTTGGAAAATTTATCTTGACAATTATTGTTTGCTATGATATCATTAATTCATCAATATGGTAACACTATGATAAGGAGTAGTAGGTTGCTTGAGGATTTTAAGAGAGCCGACGGTTGGTGTAAGCCGGTAATCCAATTTGACTGAACTCGCCTTTGAGTGGCTGTGCTGAAATTACAGTAGGGACAGACGGAGGCTCACCGATACAGGAGCAGGTTATCAGCGGTTTTATGCTCGTAACTGATAGAGTGCATTACTTTTGTAATGAATTAGAGTGGTACCACGGAGTATTTTACAGTCTTCGTCTCTTATTAAGAGATGAAGACTTTTTTTATTGTACTCTGAATTGATATAGACAGTATAGTAATAATTTTTTTGAGAGGAGAAAAACTATGAATTTTAATCGTTACAGACAGTTTCCACCGGTAAATTTACCTGACAGACAATGGCCTTCAAAGGTAATAGAAAAGGCTCCTATATGGTGCAGTGTTGATCTTAGAGACGGTAATCAGGCTCTTGAAAAACCTATGAATTTAAATCAAAAAATTAATTTCTTTAAATATCTTGTATCTCTTGGTTTTAAGGAAATAGAAGTTGGTTTCCCTGCTGCAAGTGATACAGAATATTTGTTTTGCAGAACATTAATTGAACAGAATTTAATACCTGAAGATGTAACAATTCAGGTGCTGACACAGAGCAGAGAACATATAATTAAAAAGACATTTGAGGCTCTTAATGGTGTGCATAGAGCTATTGTTCATCTTTATAATTCAACATCAACATTGCAAAGAGATGTTGTGTTTAACAAATCAAAAGAAGAAATAAAGGATCTTGCTGTATTTGGTGCTAAATTAGTTGATGAACTGGCTGAAGAATATGGCAGAGACAGATTTATATTTGAGTATTCGCCTGAAAGTTTTTCTGGTACAGAGCTTGACTATGCTGTAGAAATTTCTGATGCAGTGTTTGATGTTTGGAAGCCTACTGCTGATAAAAAGGTTATTTTAAATCTGCCAAATACTGTTGAAATGTCAACACCTAATGTATATGCTGACCAAGTTGAATATGTATGCAGAAATATAAAAAACAGAGAAAATATTATTATAAGTCTTCATGCACACAATGACAGGGGTTGTGCAGTTGCTGCAAGTGAATTGGGCATGATGGCAGGTGCTGACAGAGTTGAAGGTACATTGTTTGGCAACGGTGAAAGAACAGGTAATGCTGATATAATGGTTATTGCACTTAATATGTTTTCACAAGGTGTTGATCCTGAACTGGATTTCAGCAATATAAATGAAGCCATTGAAATATATGAAGCTTCAACAGGTCTTGATGTTCATCCAAGACATCCTTATGCAGGTGATTTGGTTTATACTGCTTTCTCAGGCTCTCATCAGGACGCTATTAAGAAGGGTATGGCTAAGATGATTGAACATCCTGACAGGTGGGAAGTTCCTTATTTGCCAATAGATCCTATTGATGTGGGCAGAAACTATGACCCTATTATAAGAATTAACTCTCAGTCAGGTAAAGGCGGAGTAGCTTATATTCTTGAAACACATTATGGATTGCATATTCCTAAGACTATGCAGCAGGACTTTGGTGCAAAGGTTACTCAGGTCTCTGTTGATATGGATAAAGAGCTTTCTCATGAAGAAATTTATAATTTATTTATGGAGAACTACTGTGTTACAGAGCCATTGTCAGTAATTTATTACACTGAACAAAGTTCTGATGAACATGTTGATTTGGAGAGCAGAGTGCTGTATAGAGGCAAGGAAATGACTATAAAGGGTTCAGGCAATGGTATTGTAGATGCTTTCTGCAAGGCTGTTATGGACGAATTTAATGTTACATTTGAAATTTCTGATTATTCACAGCATTCACTTGCTTACGGAAATAAATCAAAGGCTATATCTTATGTACAGGTTTATGATTGTAATCACCAGCCGCATTTTGCTGTAGGCATAAGCTCCAACACTGCTAAGAGTTCTGTAAGAGCTATTGCAAGTGCTATAAATCAGTTTAAAAAAATCTAAAGATTGGTAAATAATATATTTATAAAGACTGTTGACATTGTTGACAGTCTTTTGTATATGAATAGAATAATATGGATACAATAGCCTTAAAAGGAGGTTATTGTTATGGAAATATTAAAGGTTTCAGCTAGCTCCCAGCCAAAGTCTGTAGCAGGAGCAATTGCAGCAATTTTACGAAACAACAGTGACGTGGAAATACAGACAATTGGTGCAGGTGCAGTAAACCAGGCAGTAAAGGCTGTGGCTATAGCGAGGGGCTATGTAGCACCTAACGGTATTGATGTTGTCTGTGTGCCTGCCTTTACCCAGTCTGAAATAAACGGGGAAGTCAAGACAGGGTTAAAATTAGATATTGTAAGAAGGTAAATATCTTGCTTCCGGAAGTAACTTGAGAAAAAATATAAAATGAATATAACTAATTTGAGGCAACGTTTTGCTGCTGATAAAGCATAGCGTAATTGGCAATAGCAAAGCACTACAACCTTTTGCAGATATTAATCTTAATAGAGTGTAAATTTAATAACTGCAGGGACAGTGAATGGGGTGGGAAACATTAAAAGTTTCCCACGTCTTTGTTATTTATTTCAGGAAAGTAAATTAAAATTGACGGTGGAAACAAAGGATAATGATTTATTTTTATATATTGAATATAAATTTATATTAATTAACATATATGTGTTTTGTTTGTTAATATAGTTATATATAAAGTTAAATTGTGATTTATAGGAATAGGAGGGCATATATGCTGGCAAATATTATAGTGGGTATTATAATACTGACATTTATAGCTATCGCAGTAAAAAGTTACATAAAGCAAAGAAAAAGAGGGGGCTGCGGAGGAGGCTGTGCAGGTTCAATGAATTGTCCGTCAAAGAATAATAATAAAAAGTCTGAATAGGTTTATTTTATAAAATATACAAATGAATATAGAAATCAGTTTAATGTGTTTTTTGCAGGTTAGATAAAGTAAGTGAAACATAAAAATGACGTCTATAAAAAAACAAACTGAATGAGAATAACAATAAGAAAAGAAGTGTATTGGTGTCAAATTTTATATAAAATTTAAAATAAGGCTTTACAAATATGGAAAAACATATTATAATAATATAGATTGTTAAGACTAAAAAATATATAATAAACGATATTAAACACAATAGCAGGGACAGTAGGTATATATAATGACTAAAGAGAGTCGGGGAAAGGTGAAAGCCCGATGTCAGCATATATTCTGAATATCACCCTGACTGTGGCATACCGAAAAGGTTACTTAGTAGGCTATGACGTGTCCTGCGTTAAAGGTTAAAGAGAGGATACATTTTTATGTGTCAATTCAGGTGGTACCACGCTGCTGCGTCCTGTTGGATGCGGCAGCTTTTTTGATGTTTAATACATTTTGAAAGGAGAAATTTACCTATGTATGACAAGGTAAGTACAAATCTCAATTTTGTTGAGAGAGAGAAGGAAATTTTAGGTTTTTGGAAAGAAAACGATATTTTCGGTGAATCAATTAAGGCAAGAGAAAATTGCCCTGTTTTTACTTTTTATGATGGTCCCCCAACTGCAAACGGCAAACCCCATATTGGTCATGTACTGGGAAGAGCTATAAAGGATCTTATACCAAGATATAAGACAATGAAGGGATATAAGGTTTTAAGAAAGGCCGGATGGGATACTCATGGTTTGCCTGTTGAACTTGAGGTTGAAAAGCAGTTAGGCATCAGCGGTAAGCCTCAGATTGAGGAATATGGTGTTGAGCCTTTCATTAAGAAGTGTAAAGATTCTGTTTTTACTTATGAAAGTCTTTGGAGAGAAATGAGCGACAGAGTTGGATTCTGGGCGGATATGGACAATCCTTATGTGACTTATCACAATAATTATATTGAATCAGTATGGTGGGCATTGAAGCAAATTTGGGATAAGGGTCTTTTATACAAGGGACACAAGATTGTTCCTTATTGCCCAAGATGCGGTACCGCTTTATCATCTCACGAAGTTGCTCAAGGTTATAAGGATGTTAAGGAAACTTCTTGTATTGCAAGATTTGCTGTTAAGGGCGAAGAAAATACTTATTTTCTTGCGTGGACTACTACTCCATGGACACTCCCTTCAAATGTGGCACTTTGTGTAAATAAGAGAGAGACTTACAGCAAGGTAAAGGCTGAAGACGGTAAGATTTATATTTTGGCACAGGCTCTCCTTGAAGATGTGTTAAAAGAGGGTTATGAGGTAATTGAAGAATATAAGGGTCAGGATTTAGTAGGTATTGAATATGAACCATTATTCCCTTATGCTAAACCTGATAAAAAGGCTTTTTATGTAGTTGAGGCTGATTATGTAACTCTTACAGACGGTACTGGTATTGTACACATTGCTCCTGCATTTGGTGAAGATGATGCACAGGTAGGAAGAAGATATGATTTGCCTTTTGTACAGCTTGTAAATGAGCAGGGCTTATTTACAGATGAAGTAGAAGGTCTTGCAGGTGTATTTGTAAAAGACGGTGACAAGGAAATATTAAAGAGATTAGAGGAAAGCGGCAAGTTATTTGCAGCACTTCCTTTTGAACACAGCTATCCTTTCTGCTGGAGATGTGATACACCGCTTCTTTACTATGCAAGAGATACATGGTTTATTTCAATGACTAAGGTAAGAGAGCAGCTATTAAAGAACAATAATACTGTAAACTGGATGCCTGACAATATTAAAAACGGAAGATTTGGCAATTTCCTTGAAAATGTTATTGATTGGGGTCTTTCAAGAGAAAGATACTGGGGTACTCCACTTCCTATATGGGAATGTGAGTGCGGATATAAGCATACTATTGGATCTATCGCAGAGTTAAAGGAAATGAGTGATAATTGTCCTGATGATATTGAACTCCATAAGCCTTATATTGACGCTGTTGAGCTTAATTGTCCTAAGTGCGGAAGTAAGATGCACAGAGTTACTGAAGTTATTGACTGTTGGTTTGATTCAGGTTCAATGCCTTTTGCACAGTGGCATTATCCATTTGAAAACAAGGAAATATTTGATGAAAATTATCCCGCTGATTATATATCAGAGGGTATTGACCAGACAAGAGGCTGGTTCTATACACTGATGGCTATTTCTACTCTTATTTTTGACAAGAGCCCATATAAGAATGTTATTGTAACAGGCCACGTTCAGGATAAAGAAGGAAGAAAAATGTCTAAGCATTTAGGAAATGTTGTGGATCCATGGGCTGTACTTGACAATCAGGGTGCTGATGCAATAAGATGGTATTTCTATTCAAACTCTGCACCGTGGCTTCCGAATAGATTTGATGATAAGGCTGTAAATGAGTATCAAAGAAAGTTTATGGGTACTTTATGGAATACTTATGCTTTCTATGTGCTTTATGCCAATATTGATAACTTTAATCCTATGGATTACAAGCTTGAGTATGAAAAGCTTGCTCCTATGGATAAGTGGATTTTATCTAAGCTTAATTCTCTTGTTAAGTATGTTGATAATTCTCTTGATAAATACAAGATTACAGAGTCTGCAAGAGCTATGGCTGACTTTGTAGATGAGCTTTCTAACTGGTATGTCAGAAGATCAAGAGAGAGATTCTGGGGTAAGGATATGCCGCAGGATAAGATTAATGCGTATATGACATTATATACAGTTCTTACAACAATGGCTAAGCTTTCTGCACCATTTACACCATTTATGGCTGAAAGTATATATCAGAATTTAGTTGTAAATGTAGATAAGAATGCTCCGAAGTCAGTTCACTTATGTGATTTCCCTGTTGTTGATGAGGCTATGATTGATGACAAGCTTGAAGTAAATATGGAACTTGTTCTCTCAATTGTAGTTGCAGGAAGAGCAGCGAGAAATACATCAGGCATTAAGAACAGACAGCCTATAGGCAATATGTATGTTCAGTCTGACAGAAAACTTGATGAGGAATATTATGATATAATTCTTGATGAACTTAATATTAAAAATATGGAGTTTGTTGAAGATGCGTCAAAGTTTACAAGCTACAGCTTTAAGCCGCAGTTAAGAACTCTCGGAAGAAAATATGGAAAGCTTGTGCCTGCCATTGGAGAATATCTTAAAAATAGCGACGGCAATGCTCTTATGAATGAATTAAAGAGTAATGGCGTTATTAAGTTTAATGTTGAAGGTACTGATGTTGAGCTTAGTGAAGAAGATGTTCTTACAGAAACTGCACAGGCTGATGGATTTGTGGCTGAAAGCGACAAATCTACAACTGTTGTATTGAGTACAGAATTAACTCCTGAACTTATAGAAGAAGGATTTGTAAGAGAACTTGTGTCTAAAATCCAGACAATGAGAAAAGACGCAGACTTTGAAGTCCTTGATAGAATTAAGGTATACTACAACGGAAATGACAAGATTGGTAAAATATTTGCTGATAATAAAGAAGCAATTTCTACTGATGTGCTTGCAAATGATATTTGTGAAGGAACTTCTGCAATAAGCAAAGAATGGAATATTAATGGAGAAAAGGTTACTCTATCAGTTGAGAAGATGTAAAAATGATTAAAGGAGGTTCATTACGGAACCTCCTTTTCTGTTAATATAAATAAAAACCATATTAGTAAACCTGTTTTTGTTATAAATCTATAAAATTTTATAAGCTGCAAAGATGAACTTGTGTACATCTTTGTCTTAATTTATAGCTTTGTCTTTAAGACTGCTTGTATAAAAGAGTACAGATTTGTATTAATACTAAAAAGAGTAAAAGTAAGTTATAGATTAAACAAAATCCCCCTATGACAGTTATTGTCACAAGGGGATTTTGTTTAATTTACAGGTTTTCTGATGCAGTCATTTGCAATGAGTTTATCATATACAAGTTCTGTCAGAAGGTTATATGCTGTGTCATTTAGATTGCCGCTTTCAAGAAGCATACATGAGGGAACTATTCCCTTTTTCTGCTGCTCAATATCGGTATTTGTAAATGTTAAATCTGTTTTGTTAAGATCATATTCTGATAGGTATTTTCTTACATTCACATAGTGGGAACCAAAATAGTCAATCATTATTTTATCATATTCTGACATACCTTCTTCGCTTCCCTTAATAAGCCCCATAACAAGGTATCTTTCTTTATTTTTACCAGAGGAGTCTATTATTTGTTTAATATAATCTGCAAGATCTTTAAAATTGTTCCAATTTTCATTTTCACCAAGCCATATTATATGTACATAGTCTTTATATTCATCATCACTGCTTGTGTTAACAATTGAGCCTGCAGGAATGGTGAAAGGTTCTCCATCTTCAGAACGAAGAAAATAATGTTTATTTTCACCTGTTTCAGGGTCTTTTATACTGTCTCCGCCAATCATACCTTTTAAACCGTTAATTGTAACAGGGTTAAAATTTGCATTATCTGCAGATACAGCTAAAGGCCATACAGGTCCGTTTCCTTTTGATGTTAAATTTATTTCTATAAGGTCCGATTCTGCAGGTATTGTCACCGTATCTTGAATAACAAAAGGAACAACGCCTATTCTTCCGAGAACAGTGAGGGTGTTTTCCCCTGCCACTGCAAGGTTTATTACAGGAATTTTATAATTTTCGTTTGTCAGCTTATTTTGAAGGGCTGATGGGAATACTGTTTTTACTGTACCGTTGCTTGTCATAAGGTCTGAACCTATACATACTATACCGGGAATTTCATTTGAAATTTCAGAGTAATCTTTTTCAAGCTGCAATTGCTTCTCTGACGCTTCTTTTGCATAGTTTTGTGCATTTGCAGCGTTTTCTTCTATTTGTTTGTTTGTGCTGTTGTTTAATATAAATATAATGATAGGTATAAGTATAATAAGTAAAATTACGAGAAATGCTGATATTTTATTTATAATTTTCAATGCTGTTTCCCCCCTTAATAAAAAAGAAGCCAAAATGGCTTAAATATATCAGGTAAGCTGATATATTTAAGCAGAGGGGCTTCTTTTAATTACTTCTTGTTTTTGTCTGATGTATCATAAGGATTTGATTTATAAGCATAGCCATATTTTCTACCGTATTTTGTGTTGTTTTCTTCTACTGAATTAATTACTACACCTAATATATTTCCTTCAACAAAGTTTATGCTTTCAATTGCTCTGTCAATTTCGTCATAAGTAGATACATCTTGTCTGACTACAAGCATAATTCCTGCAGACATCTTTGAAAGAAGCAGGGCATCAGTTACGACGTTGATAGGTGATGTATCAAGAATAATATAATCATATATATCCTTAATGTTTTCCAAAAACTTGTTCATATTATTTGAACCTAAAAGTTCTGAAGGATTCGGCGGCATTGGGCCGGATGTAAGAATATCAAGGTTTTCATAAACACCCTTATGTATATTTTCATCAAGACTTTTTCCTGTCAGTATAGAAGAAAGTCCTATATTGTTTGAAACATTAAACATTTTATGCTGTACAGGTCGTCTTAAATCACAGTCTACAAGCAAAATCTTTGCCTTAGTCTGTGCCAGTGTAATAGCTATATTGGCTGCTGTTGTTGATTTGCCGTCGCCGGAAAGAGGACTTGAAATAACAAAAGCATTATTGTTTTGTGTTGACATAGTAAAGTTAAGATTTGTCCTCAGCATATTATAAGCTTCTGTAACTGAAAACTGAACTTTATCTGTCAATATTGTTCCTATAGAAGTTCTTGCCTGTGCATCTTTACGTCTTAATGAAGGCATATATTTATAAAAAAGATTATTTTTATGTTTTGAACCTTCAATTTCATAAGTTGGGATTTCTGATAAAACAGGAAGATGACATTTCATTCGGAACTCTTCACCGCTGTTTATGGTTCTGTTAAGCAGATATCTTAAAGAAATAATTCCGCAAATTAATATGAACCCTAAAAATGCAAATATAATACCTCTCTTTACAGCGTTTGGTCCTGATGGTTGTAAAGGTACTTTTGCAGTATTTATTGTTTCAACAAATCCTGTTCCGACAACTCTGCTTATAACTGCCGGGGCAGTATCTGCAATAATTCTGCATATTTCTGCTGATATAGTAGGATTTGGAGTTGTTGCTGAAATTTGTATAATTTCTGTTTCATTTACAGTAGAAAAACTTACATACCTTAAAATACTTTTGGGATCTATTGTTGTTGAACCGTCTTCATTTACTGTTGTAGAAAAGTAAGTGTAAATTTCTTCCGGTGTACATATATTAGTAAGTTTCTTGGCAACAACATCCATAATTGCATCATTTGATAAAATTACAATGTATGTTTCAGCAAGACTTTTTGAAGCGTCAAGTTCCTGTAAACTGGCATTGTTTATAACTGATGCCTTTTGATTACTTTTAACATACAGACTAGTTGATGTTGTATATTCAAGAGGTTTGCATACCTTAGTATAGGTGTATCCTGAAATTCCAAACAACAGTACTACAGCTGCAATTAACCATACATATTTCATAAGTTCCTGAAACAATAAGGTTAAATCTATACTGTAATCTTCATTTTTTTCTCGTATATTCAATTTTTTGTTTCCTCCTATGTATTTTGTTTAAACAAAGTTAATATGTATTAAGAATGACTATTGTATTAATGCAACAGTCACTCTTATATTTTATCAGGCTTTTAATTCATCTTCGGTAAGCTCTCGGGCATCTCCCCATATTCTTTCAAGAGAATAAAACTCACGGTCATCTTTATGGAAAAGGTGCACTACTATATCGCCAAAATCCATAAGCACCCAGCTTCTGTTATGTGTCTGTATACCTTCTGTATGCTTTAAAACAAAACCGGCTTTAAAAAGCTTTTCATCAACAGCATCTGCCATAGCTTTAAGCTGATTTGAGTTTGAGCCGCTGGCTATAACAAAATAATCGCTTAGAGTTGATATTTTACTTATATCTAGAACTCGGATGTCTATAGCAAGTTTGTCTTCAAGTGCTGCATAAGCAAGTTTTACACCTTCAAGTGAATTTGTGTTAGTCATTTTTTTCCTCCTTAAGATACTCCAAGGCAGAAATGCCCAATGGATGTATTATTCGATTTTTATTTTTATTGTAGTTTATTGTATTTTCCAAAGCATATATAACAGCATTGTTTATGTCTTTGTAAGCTAATTCTCTTATTTTGTCAAGTCCTTCAAAATACTCCCTGTTAGGTTCGATATAATCAGCTATAAAGATTATTTTTTCCAGCATTGACATATTTGGTCTGCCCGTAGTGTGGTATTTGATTGCATCAAGTATTTCTCTGTCTGTTATTCCGTATTCTGCCTCAGCAACTTTTGCTCCCAGAAAGCTGTGGGTTAAATCAGGCTGACTTTTTAATACATTGTCAAGTTCAAGTGAATACTTATCACAAAGTTCAAGCTTTTCTTCATCAGTAAAGCATTTTGCACAGTCATGTAGAAGTCCTGCTAAAAATGCCTTATCGGTGTCAATACCATATCTTTTAGCAAGCTGTAATGATTCCTGTGCAACTCCTTGAGTATGCTTATACCTTTTTAGAGTAAGTACCGAATGGAGTTTTGCATTTATTGCATCAATTTCCGGTGAACATATATTATCAGCCTTATAGAGCCCGAATTTCAATATATAGTCCTCTACAGAGGCAGGCAAAAGATATTTTATTGTCTGTCCTGCTAAAATTCTGTGACGAATATCTGTTGAAGATATTGAAAGTGCAGGAATTTCAAGAAATGTAATTTTTCCCTTATATTTGTCTTTTAAATGATTGACAGTTGACTGAAGTCCGTTTTTATTATATCCGGGCCTTGTTACTGCTACAAATTCACACATAGATAACAACTTTTCCGGCTCTTTCCATTTGAGTATTTTTTCAATTGCATCTGCACCGGTTATAAAATAAATTTTACAACCGGGTTTACATCGATTCTTTAATTCAGTAATTGTGTCAATTGTGTATGTTAATCCTGCTCTGTCAATTTCAATACGGGAAACCTCAAAGTAAGGGTTTGAAACAGTTGCTAAAACAGTCATAAGATACCTATGCTCATTAAACATAGGGTTAATGTCCTTATGAGGCGGTTTGCCTGTGGGTATAAATATAACTCTGTCTAAGCCAAGCTGCTGCCTGACAGATTCCGCAGCTACAAGATGACCGTTGTGTATAGGGTTAAAAGTGCCGCCCATAACAGCTATTTTGTTGTATTTTTTATAATCTGTTATTTGATTCATAAATAAAATCTCCAAAGATAATCTTTAGCTTCTTCCGCATAGTCAATGCCTATTCTTTTGCTTGTTTTGAAGTTCTGTATTTTCTGTCCTTCTGTGATATAAAGGGTATCTCCCATTAAATTTTCCCCGTTAAGGGTCTTGTCTATGCTATATGCCATACATAATTTACCCGGACCGTTGCTGAAATTTTTTGTCTGGTATTTAGTAAGCTCAGAATAAGGCTTTTTATATCTTAATACGGACATATATTCTATGTCTGATACAGGCGCTATTCCTCGTATAAGTACAGCAGATGGTTCTCCTTCTTTATCGGTCACTACATTAAAGCAATGATACATACCATAGGTGAAATAAACATACGCAATTCCGCCCTCTTTAAACATAGTTGAAGTGCGTGGGGTCAGATTATAATTATAAGCGTGGCAGGCTTTATCGTTTGACTTATAGGCTTCAGTTTCTGTAATCATAGAAATTAAAGTATGTCCGTTAATTTCTCTTACAAGATATTTGCCTAGAAGTTCTTTTGCTACAACAAGTGCATCCCTTTTATAAAAATTTTTACTAAGCTTCCTCATAAATTTTCTGTAAATATTCGCAGTCACTGTGATACCTGCTGCCGTTTGAATTCTCAATGAGCATTGTAATATGAGGCTTTGATGCCTTTAATTCTTTAAAAAGAGGGGCATAGTTAAATAAGCCTTCACCAACCTGCTCAAATATAACATCACCATTTGCATCTAAAGTAAAATCTTTAATATGCATAACGGAAATTCTGTCACCGTAGTATCTGAATGCCTTTGCAATAACTTCTTCCTGTTCTTTATAATTATTCCTGTCAAGAAGATTAACCGGGTCTAAAATAACTTCAACATTAGGGGAATTAATATCATCTAAAAATCTCTGCATCATCTCCGGTGAATATATAGTATGGGTTGCAACACCCTCAACACCTACTATAACTCCAAGTTTTTCAGCAGCAGAAACAATTTCTCTCATTGACTTTAACAGTCTTTGATAACAGGTTTCTGTATATGTGCCAGGTACAATTTTAAAATTTTCATCAAGTCTGCCTGTTTCTGTACCAACCATATCTGCACCAATAGCTTTTGCATATTTTAAGTGTTCTATAAATCTTTTAACTTCTGCTTGCCTTTTTTTCTCATCAGGCGTTGTAGGATTAATGTAACATCCTAATACTGAAACGTGAATATTATTTTCTGCCAGTCTTTTACCTATAAAATGTCCTAAGCCAGGATTGTAATGTCCTGTTGTGAAATCAATATCAATAATTGATTTTTTAAATGCGAGCTGAACATTATTAATTTTGTGCTCAGTAAGCTTATCAATAAGCTGGTCAAAAGTCTGTTTGCCACCCAAGTCGTGACATCTCATACCAAATGCCATATTTTCACCTCTAATTAATTTGTTTTGTATAATTTGAATTAAACATTAAAAATTGTTTATAAATAGATATAGATTATATAAATTTAATAGTATAATT
>CAJKOJ010000002.1 GCA_905201505.1 uncultured Eubacteriales bacterium
TATCTTTACTGAAACAAAATAATTCTAACCTAAAATTTAAATATATAGGGATTTGATAAAATGATTAAAATTGACCATATTAATATTGATGAAGCTCTGCGTTATATGGGCTTCAACGAAAACATAAACATTGACAATATAGTTCCTCTCCTCAGAAAATGTGAGGAGGATTTAATAAACTCAGCCAATATAAGATACTGTTATAAAATATTTGACATAGAAAGAAAAGAGAATAACATAAGCCTTGTAAATACAAATTTACAGCTTACAGGCAAAGCTATATTAAGCCACCTTGATAATTGCAGCAAAGCGGTCTTAATGGCTTGTACTCTTTCTGATATGGTGGATAAACTTATAAACAGATATAATATTACCGATATGACATCAGCATTAATTGCAGATGCAATGGCAAGTGCTATGATAGAACAAGTATGCAATGAAGTTGAAGAAATAATGAAAAAAGAACTTAATATAAAAAATATGACATGGAGATTTTCTCCCGGATACGGAGACTTGCCAATAGATATTCAACAAAGATTTATACAAGTTATAAATGCAGAAAAACAAATAGGTCTCACTGTTACAGACAGCAATATTCTCATTCCAAGAAAGTCCGTTACAGCTATTATAGGTATTTCAGATAATGCCATTCCTCAGAAAAAGAGAGGCTGTGCTGTATGTAATATGAATAAGACCTGTCAGTTCAGAAAGAGAGGTGCTCACTGTGGATTTTAAAAATTTATTAAAAAAAGATTATGTTATACTTGATGGTGCAATTGGAACAATGCTTCAGGCTCAAGGTCTTGAAGTCGGAGAAATCCCCGAAGTTTTGAATATAACAGAACCCGAAAAATTGATTAATATTCATAAAGGCTATATAGAATCAGGTTCAGATATTATATATGCAAATACATTTGGTGCTAACAGATACAAACTGTCAAACTGTAAATATTCCGTACAGGATATAATTAAGACAGGGGTTAAAAACGCTAAAACAGCTTGCAAAGGTACAAATACTTATGTTGCCCTTGATATTGGACCAATTGGTCAGCTTCTTGAACCTACAGGTAGATTAAAGTTTGAAGAAGCTTACGATATTTTTAAAGAAGAAATTTTAGCAGGCAGTGAGGCTGATTTAATAGTTTTTGAAACAATGACAGATATTTATGAAGTCAAAGCAGGTGTGCTTGCAGCTAAAGAAAACTGCAATAAGCCTGTTATTGTCACTATGACCTTTGAAGAGAATATGAGAACTTTTACAGGCTGTTCCATTGCTTCAATGGCTCTTACGCTTGAAGGTTTGGGAATTGATGCAATTGGAGTAAACTGTTCTCTCGGACCAAAAGAACTTTTACCAATTATAAAAGAGCTTTCAAAATGGACAAATCTCCCCATTGTTGTTAAGCCAAATGCAGGATTGCCTGACCCTGTAACAAATAAATATAATGTTACACCTAAAGAATTTGCTAATTACATTGTTAAATTGAATAATTACGGCATAAAAATTATAGGCGGCTGCTGCGGAACCAATCCCGAATATATTAAGGCAACTGCAAAGGCTCTTTCATTAGTTAAGCCTGTTATCACAGAAAAGATAATACCTTCTGCTATATGTTCACCTACAACCACAGTAATTATAAATCAGCCCAGGATTATTGGTGAAAGAATAAATCCAACAGGTAAGAAACGCTTTAAAGAAGCATTAATCAATAATGATATAGATTATATACTTGGACAGGCAATTGAGCAGATACAGGGCGGAGCTGAAATACTTGATATTAATGTAGGGCTCCCTGATATTAATGAAGAAGAAATGATGATTAAGGTAATTAAGTCCGTTCAGGGCATTGTTGATGTTCCTTTGCAAATTGATTCAACTATACCTGAAGTTTTAGAATCAGCGCTGAGAATTTATAACGGAAAGCCTCTTGTCAATTCAGTAAACGGAGAAGATGAAACTCTCCATAAAATTTTACCATTGGTAAAAAAATACGGTGCAGCTGTTCTAGGTCTTACACTTGATAAAGACGGCATACCTAAAAAAGCAGACAAGCGATTTGAAATTGCTGAAAAAATAATGAACACGGCTTTATCCTATGGTATACCAAAGCAGGATATTTATATCGACTGTCTTACTCTTACAGCTTCAGCTGAACAAGGAGCAGTGTTTGAAACATTAAATGCTCTTGAAAGAGTAAAAAATGAACTTGGTTTAAAAACCGTTTTAGGTGTATCAAACATATCTTTTGGTCTGCCAAACAGAGAACTTATTAACAGAACCTTTTTATCTATGGCACTTACAAAAGGGCTTGACCTGCCTATTATTAATCCAAATGTAGAATCAATGACAGGTGCTGTCAGAGCTTACAGACTGCTGGCAAACTTAGATAAAAATTCTGCTGACTTTATTGCTGAATACGGAAACAACAATAAAACAGACAAAGTTATATCTGATAAAAATATAAACCACACACTTGAATACGCTATAGAAAAAGGACTTAAAAGTGAAGCTAAAGAAATAACATCAGAACTTTTAAAAACTAAGAGTGCAATGGAAATAATCAACGGCATAATTATTCCTGCCCTTGATAAAGCAGGAACAGAATTTGAAACGGGCAGAATATTTTTACCTCAGCTTATACTTTCCGCAGGTGTTGCACAGGAGTCCTTTGAAGTTTTAAAAACACATATATCAAAAACCAACGACAAAAGTATAAACAAAGGAAAAATAGTGATTGCAACAGTCAAAGGCGATGTACATGACATAGGTAAAAATATTGTAAAAGTTCTTCTTGAAAATTATGGTTATGATGTCATTGACTTAGGCAAAGATGTAGAATATGAAACTGTTCTAAAAGCTGTAAAGGAAAATAATTGCCGCCTTGTTGGTTTAAGTGCTTTGATGACCACAACCCTTGGCTCTATGGCAGATACTATAAAACTTTTAAGAGACAATAACTGCAACTGCAAAATTATGGTTGGCGGTGCTGTCCTTACTCCTGAATACGCCAAAAAAATAGGTGCTGATTATTATTCAAAAGATGCCAAACAGTCTGTGGACATTGCTAAAGAAGTTTT
Source organism: uncultured Eubacteriales bacterium (assembly GCA_905201505.1). Lineage (GTDB taxonomy): Bacteria > Bacillota > Clostridia > Lachnospirales > CAG-274 > Gallispira. The sequence goes on from CAJKOJ010000002.1 coordinate 3,079, forward strand.
AGGATAATCTTTTTTATTATTTTCATTCGGATGGTCTTAAATATAAACGGAAGCAAAACAGATTATGGAAAATATACCTGTACTGTTTTGATTTAGTAAAAAATGGCTTGTATAAAAGGAGATTAAGATTATTTATGGAAAAGCTTACAGTTAGTAAAAACAACAAATATCTTATGCAAGGCGAAAAACCGTTTTTTTGGCTTGGTGATACAGGTTGGCTTATATTTAATAAACTTACGGAAGAACAGGCTTTTTTGTATTTAAAAAACAGAAAAGATAAGGGATTTAATGTTATACAGGCTGTACTTGTTTACAGTCTGCCCGATTTAAATGACATTAACAAAATGTGTGTACCGGAAACTGACGTTTTTAAACAAGAGTACTGGAAACATTGTGACAAAATTATTAAAACAGCTGAAGACCTTGGATTATATATGGCACTTCTTCCCTCCTGGGGAAGCCTTGTGAAAAAAGGCTTTATTAACAAAGAAAATGCAGAGAAATACGGCAGCTTTCTTGCTGAACGCTATAGTTCTTACAGTAATATTATATGGGTTTTAGGAGGAGATATAAAACCTGAGGGATATGATAATATATATAATACCCTTGGTATGACATTGAAAAGCAAAAACCCTGATAAACTTATAACATTCCACCCCTTTGGACGCTGTTCATCATCTATATGGTTTAACAATGCAGACTGGCTTGATTTTAATATGTTTCAATCGGGACACAGACGATATGACCAGGCTGCCCTTGGGAAATGGGATGATAACAAAAACAATGAATTTTTTGGAGAAGACAACTGGCGATATGTTCTTCGTGACCACAGCAAAGAAACTATCAAACCCACACTTGATGCAGAGCCGTCTTATGAATGGATTTTGCAGGGACTTCACGATAAAACACAGCCATATTGGAAAGCAAAAGATGTAAGACGATATGCTTATTGGTCAGTGTTTGCAGGTGCCTGCGGTCATACTTACGGAGATAATTCGGTTATGCAGTTTTTTAGTGCCAACGGAGAAACTGAGGGAAGCTACGGAGCTGTTGATAAATGGGAAGCTGCCCTGCATCATGAAGGTTCAGGACAGATGTTCTACCTGAAGCAGCTTATAGAATCGGTTGATTTCACAGAAGGAATACCAAGAGATGACCTTATTGTGGGAGGACAGCGTGAGCAGTATGACAGAATAGCAGTATTTGCAGGAAGTAATTTTGTTTTTGCATATTCATATACAGGAAAACAATTTGCTTTGGATTTAAGTGAATACGAAAATATGCAGGTATGGTGGTTTTCACCATCAAACGGTACATACAGCTATGCAGGCACTGCCGGCGGCAAAATTTACACACCTTCAACACCAAGCTCATATAGTTATGATACAGACTTAGTTTTGGTATTAAAAAGCAATAATAATTACAAATAAATTTAACTAAAAATAACAAACACCTTGCTGCCCGTTTTAAAATGGCAGCAAGGTGTTTGTATTTTATTACTCTTTAAAATTCAATATATTTGTATCCAGCTTAAAAAATTTTATAAAAGATAAAACATATCTTATTTATTTAATAGTTCTTTAAATTTACAATAATCAGTCTTCAGTTTTTTCTTTTCTCTCAGGCTTTGGAAGGCAATCCTTTCTTGAAAGATTAACTCTGCCCTGCTGGTCAATTTCAATTACCTTAACGTCAATAACATCGCCAATATTTACAACATCCTCGACTTTATTAACTCTCTCATGAGCAAGCTTTGAAATGTGAACAAGACCTTCCTTTTCAGGTGCAATTTCAACAAAAGCACCAAAGTTCATTATTCTTGTTACCTTACCTGAATAAACCTTGCCTACCTCAGGGTCATTAGCAATAGCCTCAATCATAGATACAGCTTTCTTAATAGCCTCTGCATTAGCTGAAGCTACATAAATCTTACCCTCATCTTCTGTATCAATCTTATCAACACCTGATTCTTCTATAATTCTGTTGATAACCTTACCCTTAGAACCAATAACTTCAGCCATCTTATCAGGATTAATCTGAACAAACTGAATTTTAGGTGCATATTCAGACAATTCTTTTCTTGGTTCAGCAATAGCTTTAAGCATTACCTCATCAAGAATATAAGTTCTTGCCTTATGCGTATTTTCAATAGCACCCTTAATGATTTCAGGTGTAAGACCCTGTATCTTCATATCCATCTGTATTGCTGTAATACCCTTATGTGTACCTGCAACCTTAAAGTCCATATCGCCAAAGAAGTCCTCAAGTCCCTGGATATCAGTTAAGAGAATGAAATCTTCATCAGTTTCGCCTGTTACAAGACCACATGAAATACCTGCAACAGGTCTTTTAATAGGAACACCTGCAGCCATAAGAGAAAGGGTTGAACCACAAACACTTCCCTGAGATGTTGAACCGTTAGAGCTTAAAACTTCAGACACAAGTCTTATAGCATAAGGGAATTCCTCTTCACTTGGTATAACAGGAATTAAAGCTCTTTCAGCTAAAGCACCATGTCCAATTTCTCTTCTGCCCGGACTTCTAGATGGCTTAGCTTCACCAACTGAAAATCCAGGGAAATTATAATGATGTATATATCTCTTGTTTGTTTCAGCTTCATCAAGTCCGTCTAACTTCTGCACATCAGACATTGAACCAAGAGTAGTTACAGTTAATACCTGAGTTTGTCCTCTCTTAAATAAGCCTGAACCATGCACTCTTGGGAGTACATCAACTTCTGCTGATAAAGTTCTGATTTCATCAAGTGCTCTTCCATCAGGTCTTTTATGCTCTCTTAAAATCATTCTTCTTACAGTTTCCTTCTCGTACTTGTAAATTGCTTCACCAACTACAGACTCAAATTCAACTTCATCTTCATTTCCAAACTTTTCAAAGAGATTTTCAAATACCTCAGCCTCAATAGCTGAAATTCTTTCATCTCTTTCCTGCTTCATATCAGTAAATACAGCCTCTTCCATTCTCTTATCGCCAATTAATTCTTTAATTGCCTCATAGAGGTCATGGTCAACAACGTGCTCTTCATAACTGTGCTTTGGCTTACCGCATTCAGCCACAATACCGTCAATAAACTTACATATTTCAATATTTTGTTTATGACCAAACATAATAGCATTATACATTTCATCATCAGTTACTTCATCAGCACCGGCTTCAATCATCATAACTTTTTCTTTGGTTGATGCAACAGTAAGATTCATTTTGCTTAATGCCTTCTGCTCAGCAGTAGGATTAATTATATATTCTCCGTCAATCATACCAACAGATACAGATCCTGTAGGACCATAAAAAGGAATATCAGAAATTGAAAGTGCAATTGATGAACCAATCATAGCACAAATTTCAGGTGCACAATCTTGGTCAACAGCCATAACCAAAGCATTTATAGAAACATCATTTCTGTAATCCTTAGGGAATAAAGGTCTGATAGGTCTGTCAATAACTCTGGCAGTTAAAATAGCATGTTCAGCAGGTCTACCCTCTCTTCTCATAAATCCGCCCGGTATTTTACCTATAGCATACATTTTTTCCTCATAATCAATAGATAATGGGAAAAAGTCAATACCTGCTCTTGGCTTTTCAGATGCAGTTGCAGTTACAAGAACAACTGTATCACCATACCTTACAATACACTCACCGTTAGCAAGTTCAGCAACTTTGCCGATTTCAACAGAAAGTTCTCTGCCGGCTAATTCCATTTTGTAAATTTTACTCATAAAATTTTCCTCCTTGATAAATTTATATATCAAAGTGAATTCAGGTAATTTTTAGCTTAAAAACAGGTTTATTGATATAAACATATTTTTAAACTAAAAATATCACCTTACTCACTTAAATATCTTATGTAACAAAACAAGCGTGGTGCAACACCACGCTTTGTTCAAAAATTACTTTCTTAAACCTAATGAAGCAATAAGTTCACGGTATGCAACAACATCCTTAGACTTAATATAATTTAAAAGACCCTTTCTCTGACCAACCATCTTTAAAAGACCTCTTCTTGAATGGTGATCCTTCTTGTGTTCCTTTAAATGCTCAGTTAAGTGATTAATTCTTTCAGTTAATAAAGCAACCTGAACCTCTGGTGAACCGGTATCTGCTTCATTTCTGCCATACTTTGCAATAATAGCTTTCTTATCCATTTTTAATTCCTCCATAAATTTAATTATCTCCTTACGTTAAGAGAAGGTCGGAGCTTCCGAACTCTGAACATAGGATACTATATTATCTGTGCTTTACACACACTAGTTATCATATCATATCATATTTAAAATTGCAAGTCTTTTTTTCAATTTTTACCCTTTTTTATCCCTGTAAATAAAGTACTTACATATTTTATTTTGCTCATTATTAAAATTATTATTATTGAAAAAAATGACACAATTACAAAAGACATCATTACTTCGCTTAATGTATAATTTCTTATTCCCCAGTGATTTATTAAGTCAACAATAATATTGTGAGACAAATACACACCATAAGAAACAACAGCAAGTGAAGAAACAGTTCCTTTTAAAATTTCAGGCATTTTTTCAATTTTTATTAGCAATAGATATACAGCACAGGATAATATTACTACAAATATACTTCTGTATGACTTAAATGTCTCTGTATAAAATCCGTTATACTCTGTCACAAGCTTTGTTCCTGCCGACATAAATAACCCTGTACCCAATGCAATAACAGCAAGCCATTTACTTGAAAATAATGACCTTTTATTAAATAAATACCAGCCTAATATGTAATATCCCAAATATCCGCTTATAAATCCTATATTATTAATAAAACTAATATTTGCCACAGCTTTCTGGCTGTCTTTTTCCAATATACCTACTAATGTAAATGACAATATTTGTATAAGCCACAATATAAGTATGTACCTTATCACCTTTTCCTCAGAATTATCTGTAAAAGCCTTTATAGCAGGAGATATAAGATACATAGGTATAAGATAATACATAAACCATAAATGAACAGCTGCAGGCTTACTGAAAAAGTTAATCATCTGATTGTAAAAATTACCTGCTGTCACAGCTGTATCCTCATCTGTATAAAGCCTTACTATAACAGCAATAACTGACCATACTGCCATAGGCACAATAAGCCTGAACACTCGGTTTTTAAGAGTATACTTAATACTGTAAGTGTTTTTACTGTTAAGTATCAATGCACCTGAAATCATAAAAAACATCGGTACACCGCATGTAGTAAAGGAAGTAAGTATATTTACAACATTCCAGCCTGAATTGCCTATTTCTACCCTTAGTCTGTTTGATGCACAGTGGAGAAATATTACACAGAACATTGAAATAACTCTTATTACATCTATGCCTAAAAATTTATTGTTATCTTTCATATAAATAAGACCTCTTTAAAATACATTTGTACTACAACGTATATTCCTTAAGAAGTCCGTCCTCAGCATATTTTCTGCAGCGGGACTTATCTTCATTTAACTGCTCAATCAGTTCATTCATACCTTCAAACTTTTTTTCACTTCTTATTCTTTTGAAAAAACACACTATTGCCTTTTTACCGTATACATCTTCATCAAAATCAAATATATGTGTTTCTATCTTTCTTGCGTCTCCGTTGAATGTTGGATTTACCCCAATATTTGACATACTGTCATAAAGCTTTCCGTCAATGTAAACTCTTGAAAAATAAACACCATCAGGTGGAAGAAGTTTTTTCAAAGGAGGTTCCAGATTAATTGTTGGAAAATTCATCCTCCGGCCTCTTTCATCGCCATGTACAATTTCACCCATAGCAAAATACGGCTTATTTAAGAGAACTGTTACATCTTCCATATCACCGCAGTTAATAAGACCTCTTATTCTGGTACTGCTTACTCTTACATTGTGAATTTTTACTCTCGGTATGCCTATTACTTTTATATTTTTCTCTTTGCCTAACTTTTTAAGAGTATCAATATTTCCCATTCTGTCTTTCCCAAAGCAATAGTTTTCACCAACAACAAGAACCTTACAATTAGTTTTTTCAATAAGCAAATCCATAAATTCTTCAGGAGACAAGTCTGCAAATTCGGTATTAAACGGGTATTGTATAAGTATGTCAACACCTAAGTTTTCTATTACAAACTTTTTTTCTTCAACAGAAAACATTGTTTTAAACTCTCCCTTTTTACCGAAGAATTCAACAGGATGCGGTTCAAAAGAAAACACAACACTTTTGAGAGAGTAAATTTTTGAATACTCAAGTACTGTTTTTACAAGTTCCTGATGTCCCAGATGTATTCCGTCAAAATTGCCTATAGTTACAGCTGAAGGCTCTTCAATTTTAAATTGTCCACATTCTATAACCTTCATATAAATCACCCTAAATTAACATAGTCACAGGTTTTATAAATTCCTCTTCTGCCTCATAAATACCGACAATTCTCTCATTGCAGTCAATTGCAGCAACTTTTTCACCCTTAACTGTATTTTTTTCCTTCAAATACATAAGATTTATTTTGTTGCCGTTTATCATATATTTTTCAGCTTCAGAACTGATATGAACCTTTTTATATTCCTTAAGGACTTTTTCAACAGGCAAAAGTACTTCATTCAATTTGCCTTCACTCACAATTTTCTTAAAATCTTCAATTTTTACACTGTCCTCAATATAAAAGTTTCCGCTCCTTGTTCTTGTCAAAGCAGACATACATCCGCCGCAGCCAAGTTTTTCACCTATATCTTTACATAAGGTTCTTATGTATGTCCCCTTTGAACATAAAACATAAAATTCATATTTGTCTTTATCTAAAGCTTTAATATCCCTTATATTATAAATATTTATAAGTCTTGTTTTTCTTTCAATTTCTATGCCCTCTCTGGCAAGTTCATAAAGCTTTCTTCCATTTACTTTTATTGCAGAATACATAGGCGGAACCTGCTTGTATTCTCCTATAAAACCTTTAACAGCATTAATTACCTCATTTTCACTGACATTTACTTCTCTTTCTTCAATCACATCACCTGAAATATCCTCAGTTGTTGTCTTTATTCCAAGAGTAATCTCAGCTTTATATTCTTTAATATCCGCCGCTATATAGTCAGCCAGTTTTGTTGCTTTTCCAACACATATAGGAAGCACGCCTTCCGCATCAGGGTCAAGGGTGCCCGTATGCCCTGTTTTTACTCTTCCCAGTTGTTTTCTTACAATGTTTACAACATCATGTGATGTAAAACCTTTTTCCTTATAAATATTTATTACACCTATAATTGAATTTTTATCTGCCATCTTATTCCAGTCTTTTCCTAACTTCACTTATAGCCATATTTAAAATATCTTTAATATCACCTTTTGCCGATGCACCGGCTGCCAGTATATGACCTCCGCCGCCAAACAAAGACGCGACCTCATTTACGTTTACATTTTTAGAACGGAAACTTAATTTAACAATATCTTCATCTCTCTCACTTGCAAATATTGCAACTTCAGCCCCTTCTGTATTTAGAAGATAGCCGACAATTGCATCAAGATTTTTAGATGATGCCCCGCACTCTGTCATATCCTCTTTTGTAACATAGGTATAGGCAATTCTGTCATCAAGAATCATCTTGCCTATTGCCTTAGCAAATATTTTAACTTCAGTTATGCTGTGCTCCATTAAAAACTTTGTGTATATAAATGGAGTATCAACACCTGCTGTCACTAATTTGCCTGCAATCTGATGAGTTCTCTCAGATGTAGAATTGTGTCTGAATCCGCCTGTATCAGTAAGTATACCTGTATAAAGAGCAGAAGCTATACTTTTGTCAATCTCAACAAGATTATTTATTAACTCGTAAATAACTTCGCAGGCAGAAGATGCACCTCCGTTTACAATATTGATCATTGCAAAGTTAGTATTGCTTATATGATGATCAATATTGTAAGTATGCTTAGCCCTGTCAAATACTTTTTCGGCTGCTCCAAGTCTTTCCTTGCTTCCGCAGTCAATAGAAAACATTATTTCAGGTTCAAGCTCATCATAGCTGCCATTATATACATACTGACATCCGTCTAAAATATTAAACCTTTCGGCATAATCTTCAAGGAGAATTACAGGCTTTTTACCTAATTTTGCCATTGCAAGAGCAAAGCCGAATGTAGAACCGATACAATCACCGTCAGGATTTGTATGTCCTGTAATATATATTGTTTGTACTTTTTCAATATCCTTAGCTATGGAATTTTCGTACATACAACTCCCCCTTAATTTTCATTGTTTATTTCTTTAAGAATTTTATCAATTTTAAAACTATAATCTAAAGAATCGTCAAGTATAAAATTAAATTCGGGTGTTATTCTCAAATTAATTCTTCTTGCAATAAGGCTTCTGATAAAGCCTGCTGCACCTTTAAGCACAGTCATAACTTCATTTTTCTTTTCCTCATCGCCAAGTATGCTTACATAAACCTTACAGTATTTAAGGTCATTGGTAGTTTCAACCTTTAATACAGAGGTTATGACGCCAACTCTCGGATCCTTTATATCAGCTCTGATAATTTCAGAAAGTTCCTTTTTGATTTCGTCATTAATACGAATCATTCGATTACTGCTTTTCATTAACGCTTAATTTCCTCCATAACGAAGGCCTCAACAATGTCGCCTTCCTTAATATCATTAAACTTGTTAAAGAGTAAACCGCATTCATATCCTGCATTTACTTCCTTAACATCATCTTTAAATCTTCTTAACGTTGCAAGCTCACCGTCATATACAACTATACCGTCTCTTACAATTCTAACTTTAGCATTTCTTACAAACTTACCGTCAGTAACATAAGAACCGCCGATTGTGCCAACACCGCTTGCTTTAAATATCTGTCTTATTTCTGCATGACCAACAATCTTTTCTTCATATACAGGATCAAGCATACCCTTCATAGCAGCAGTAATATCTTCAATAGCATTGTAAATAACACGGTATAATCTTATATCAACTTTTTGGTCTTCCGCCACATTTTTAGCAGAAGTTTCAGGTCTTACATTAAAACCTATAATAATTGCATTTGATGCACTTGCAAGCATAACATCAGATTCAGTAACAGCACCAACACCGCCGTGTATAGTTCTTATTCTTACCTCTTCGTTAGAAAGCTTTTCAAGACTTTGTCTCACAGCCTCAACTGAACCCTGCACATCAGCTTTAATAACAATGTTAAGTTCTTTAACATTACCGCTTTGTATCTGATTGAAAAGGTCATCAAGGCTTACCTTCTGCGGTGTATCCTTTATAAGGTCTTCCCTGCCTTTTGCAATAACAGATTCTGCAACCTGTCTTGCCTGCTTTTCACTTTCAGCAGCATAAAACATATCGCCTGCCATAGGCACTTCATTAAGACCTAAGATTTCAACTGGCATAGAAGGTCCGGCTTTTTTAACCTTTTGTCCCCTGTCATTCATCATTGCTCTTACTCTTCCGTGGGCAGCACCTGCAACAATAGGATCACCTACATTAAGAGTACCGCTTTGTACAAGTACAGTAGCAACTGCACCTCTGCCCTTGTCAAGCTGAGCTTCAATTATATTACCTCTTGCTCTCTTATTAGGATTAGCCTTTAATTCCTTCATTTCAGCAACAAGTATAATCATTTCAAGAAGATTATCAATACCATCTTTGCTTACAGCTGATACAGGTACACATATAGTATCTCCGCCCCAGTCCTCAGCAACTAAGCCAAATTCTACCAATTCCTGCTTTACTCTTTCAGGATTTGCTCCGGGCTTATCAATCTTATTTATAGCAACAATTATTTCAACTCCTGCTGCCTTTGCATGGTTAATAGCTTCAATAGTCTGAGGCATAACGCCATCATCAGCTGCAACTACAAGAATAGCAATATCAGTTACCTGTGCTCCTCTCATTCTCATTGCAGTAAAGGCCTCATGACCGGGTGTATCAAGGAATGTAATAGGTTTTCCGTCAATAGAAACAGTATATGCACCAATATGCTGAGTAATGCCTCCGGCCTCTTTAGCTGTAACATGTGAATGTCTTATAGCATCAAGGAGAGATGTTTTTCCATGGTCAACGTGACCCATAACAACAACAACAGGAGGTCTTTCAACTAAATCCTCTTCTGCATCTACTTCTTCCCTGAAAGCCTCTTCAAGCAAGTCAATTTCTTCAGCCTTTTCAACTATAATATCAAAGGTTTCGCAAACCTTTTCAGCAGTCTCAAAGTCAATTTCCTGGTTAGCTGTAGCCATTACACCCATTTTCATCAACTGCATTATTACAGCTGATGCAGGCTTATTAATCTTTTCAGCAAGTTCCTTTACAGAAATACTATCAGCAATCTGAATTTCAAATATTTCATCTGCTTCCTTAGTTTCATCAATAGCTGCAGGTACAGGCTGATTATTATTTCTGTTCTTATTTTTCTTGTTTTTCTTCTTTGAGCCGTTTACCTGGTGAAAAGGTGCTGTTTTATTTGCAGGCTTCTTATCCTGTTTTGACTGATTACTCTTTTCAGCCTTATTTTCCTGCTTTGGCTGATTGTTTCTTTCAGTCTTATTTTCCTGTTTTGGCTGATTATTTCTTTCAGTCTTATTTTCCTGCTTTGGTTCATTCTTATGTTCAGGCTTACTGTTTTTCACATCATTTCTATTATTCTGATGATTTGCAGGTCTTTTTTCCTGCTTATTTTGAAATTTATCATTCTTTTTAGGTTCAGCCTTTTTCTCTTCAGATTTTTCAGCCTTTTTACCAAAAGCAGCCAATACTTTATCAACTGACTCCTGCTCAAGTCCGCTTGAGTGACTTTTTGCTTCAATACCCATTTCTTTAAGCTTTTCGAGAAGCTCCTTATTACTTATTTCCAATGTCTTTGCTAATTCATATACTCTAGTCTTTGACAATAGAAACACCTCCTATCAACAATATGGTTATACCATTCACTACATTTACATCATATTACTAAGCTCCAATCTTATCTTTTCTGCAAAATTTTCATCAATAATTGCATATACCGACCTGTTATACTTACCTATACAACTGCTTAGCTCTTCTTTCGTTTCACAAATGCAATACTCAATATTATAGTATTTACATTTATTCACAAATTTATTTTTAGTATTTTCAGAGGCATCGCCGGCTATTATTACAAGAAACGCTGCCCCATTTTTAATATTTATTTCAACAGTATCTTCTCCGGTTACTATTTTTCCGGCTCTCTGACAAAGAGAAAGCATAGATTGTGCTTTTCTATTCATTGCTTTCCTCCAGTTGCTTTTTCAGCTCATCATACAAATCCTTTGGTACTGCTGCTTTAAAGGAACGTTCCAGCCCCTTGTTTTTACAAGCCTTTTCAAGGCATTCAATATTTCTGCACACATAAGCACCTCTGCCTGGCTTCTTTCCTGTAGTATCAAGAGAATACTCTCCCTCGTCATTTCTCACTACTCTTATAAGCTCTTTTTTGTTTTTCATTTCCTGACAGCCGGTACATTTTCTCATGGGAACTTTCTTTTTAATCATTAAAAATCACCTCCCGCAAAATTATTCTTCTGTATCCTCTTCAATATCAATATTGTCATTATCAGCTTCTTCTGACTGAACTTCATCAAAATTTACAAAATCAGTAGCTCTTGCCTGAGACTCACTTTTAATATCTATCTTCCATCCTGTAAGCTTCGCAGCAAGTCTTACATTCTGACCTTCCTTGCCGATTGCAAGAGAAAGCTGAGTATCAGGCACAACAACCTTTGCACTCTTTTCTTCCTCATCATCAGCTATTTCAACAGCAATAACCTTTGCAGGTCTTAAAGCTGCATTAATATATTCGGCAGGGTCTTCACTCCAAGGTATAACATCAATTTTTTCACCGTTTATCTCTTCTACAATAGCGTCAACTCTTGTACCGTTTTGTCCTACACAAGCACCTACAGCGTCAACACCTTCTACATTTGAATACACAGCCATTTTTGTTCTTGAGCCTGCTTCTCTTGCAATTCCCTTTATCTCAACAGTGCCGTCAAATACTTCAGGTGATTCAAGTTCAAACAATCTCTTTATAAGTTCATAATGTGTTCTTGACACCTTAATCTGAGGGTCCTTGCTTGTTTTAACTACTTTTAATATATATACCTTAATTCTGTCATTTACCCTGTACACTTCACCTGGTATCTGCTCTGTCTGCTGAAGCACAGCGTCCATTTTACCAAGCTTAACGATTACATTGCCTCTGCTGTCTGTTCTTTCCACAATAGCAGTATCACATTCTCTTTCTTTGGCAGCAAATTCATTATATATTTTTTCTCTTTCAGCCTCTCTCAGTTTCTGTACAACTATCTGTTTTGCACTTTGAGCAGCACTTCTTCCAAAATCCTTTGGAGTAATATCATTATCTACAAGATCACCCAATTCATAAGTCGGATTAAGAGCTCTTGCTTCCTCAAGAGAAATATCGGTAAAGTCATCAACAACTTCTTCTACAACTTCTCTTTGTGCAAATGCTCTCATTTCACCTGTTTCCCTGTCAATTTCAACTCTCATATTTGAGTAATTGCCATAAAGCTTTTTACAGGCAGTAACCAAAGAATTTTCAATTGCTTCAAAAATCACTTCTTTATCAATGCCCTTTTCCTTTCCTACAAGCTCTAAGGCTAAAATCAATTCCTTGCTATCCATTTCAAAATTATCCTCCTATGTTAAAAAATTACAGCCAATCTGGTAGCAGCAATATCTTTTTTATTAAATTCAAGTCTTTCTCCCGATTCATTAGTTATCACAACCTTGCCGTCAACAAGACCAACAAGATTACCTCTGAATTCCTTTACACCATCAACAGCTTTAAAGAGCTTTACATCTACTAATCTGTCCTTATATTTGACATATTCATTATCTCTTTTAAGCACTCTGTCTATTCCGGGTGAACTTACCTCCATTATATAAGGCTGTTCAGTAAGGTCGTCTCCAAGTTTTTCATCCAAAGCCCTGCTCACATATTCACAGTCATTTATACCAATTCCACCCTCTTTGTCAATATAAACTCTCAGATACCAATCAGGACCTTCTTTCACAAATTCACAGTCAACAAATTCAAAGCCTTTGCTTTCAAGTATAGGCATAACAGCCTCTTCAGCAAGTCTTACTATATCTTTAGCCTGCAAAAACATCTCCTCCTTACCAAGTACTATAACATAAAACAAGAGTGGGCGTAACCCACTCTTCATACGAAACATCATTTAACACCATAATTATATCACTTGCACAACATAAATGCAAGCAGTTTTTACACATATTAGAATATTTTTTTAATTTTAACCTAAAATAACAATATAAATACCAATGCAAGGAGTGAAATTATGAGAGTATATACAAGAAAAACCTGTTCACACTACAAGCCTCTCCCTGAGCTTCCACATATATTCAATGATGAAGCCAAGTGCAGTCATTGTGCATACTTTTCAACTAAAAACTGTCATAAAAATTATTTTGATGCTCTTGAATATCCTGATGATGATATTTTTTAAAATTTTGTTATTGAGCTGTTTTTATAATTATAAAACAGCTCAATAATAATTATACAAGCTTCATTATTTCTTTTCTCAGTCTGCCTATTATTTTCTTTTCAAGCCTTGATATGTATGACTGACTTATACCCAATATATCTGCAACTTCTTTCTGAGTTTTTTCCTCGCCGCCGTTTCTGCCTATACCAAACCTGAGTTCGATAATTTCCTTTTCTCTTCCGCTTAATTTTTGTATAGCAGTCCTTAAAAGTTGTTTATCAACCTCTTCCTCAATTCCTCTGTATATTATATCAACATCTGTGCCAAGTATGTCAGATAACAGCAGTTCATTTCCTTCCCAGTCAACATTAAGAGGTTCATCAATTGAAACCTCTGTTTTAGTCTTTGTTGTTCTTCTCAAGTGCATAAGGATTTCATTTTCAATACATCTTGATGCATACGTTGCAAGTTTAATATTCTTCTCTGGTTTAAAAGTGTTTATAGCCTTTATCAGTCCAATCGTACCAATTGAAATAAGGTCCTCAACATTTATACCTGTATTTTCAAATTTTCTTGCTATGTACACTACAAGTCTTAAATTTCTTTCAATAAGAATATCTTTTGCTTCTTCATCACCATTTTCCGTAAGTTTTTTCAGCAGTCTGCTTTCTTCATCACCCTTTAAAGGTTCCGGAAGCACGTCATTGCCTCCTATGTAAAAAATACGTCCTGTTTCAGCAAATTTACGAAAAAACTTTTCCAAACAACCCTTGCCATCCATTCAAATACCTCCCAAATGTTTAGGACTTATCAAAGCACTGTACAATCCGCTTTTACTCAAATTAAATCTGCAAATTCCAATTACAGGCTTATTTATAATATTGTCCTTTATTTTTACACTGTCAGCTACAAACCCAATCATCATACCTTTTTCCTTGCCCACACTTTTAAAAGGTATTATTCTCAGACTATTTTTAAAACTATCCTCAGATATTGCTGAAACTATTTCCATTAAATTACTTTCTCTTTTCTTTTCATATATTTCCACAAGTTTTTCAGGCAAAACTTCTTTTAAAGCACTGTATTCCGCTATTATTACAGGTTTGCTGCTTATTGGTTCAATTAATGAATTGCCGGTATCAACTAAAGCATTTATATTTATAATTTTATTACTGCAGCAAATATTAATAGGATAATATGTATTTTCTTTGTTAAGCATATTAAGTATAATATATGAAATGTATGTAAGTATAAAACTTGCTATAAGCACAGTATAATTAAATTTATTCTTAATATAGCTGCTTATTAACAGCATACAGCTGTTTGTACTAAGTGCAGTCAGCTTAAACACTCCGCTGTATTTTACACACTGCCACATACTTTTGGGGCTGAAAAGTATTGCCATTTCGCAGGTATTCAGCATAAGCATTGTAATAATATTAATATATCCTCTGTAATCTGATATAACAAGCAAAGTATATATTACAGCAAATATAAAAGCTGTAATCCACTCCTTTATCCTGTTAATATTAATCTTCAGCAGCTTTCTTGTTATTTCTATTATCATTACATTAGTAATAAAGTTAATAAAAACCATTTCATCAGCATAAATATCAACTGTCATACCTTCACCACCTAAATACATAGCATAATTTTCTTTTGAATTTCATTTATCTGATATATTAATTATAAATATTACTTCTGTATAATTTTGTATAATTAGAGATTTGGGACAACAAAAAAATTGCGACAATATTGTCACAATACTGTCGCAATTTTTTATCTGTTTTCTTTATAAGTGTTCTTATACCAATTTATAAAATATTCATCAGCTATTTCAACTCCGCTGTGGTTTAAGTGAGCATCATCTCTGAAGTTTTCAATATTAAACAAATCCTTGTTTTTGTTTATTATATTATAATCAAGATATTTTATACCCTTTTCATCAGCTATTTTTTGAACATAGTTATGAACATAATCATAGTTTTTAATAAAATCTAATGATACATTGGCAACAGGTGCTGTTACAAATGTAAGTCTGATGTTATTATTACTGCAAAGTTCAATAATTTTATTAAGATACTTAATCTGTGCATTACTCGCTTCCCATTTTTTGCCGTCAAAATTTTTAAACTGATTTGTTTTGTCAAATTCATCAGGCAGCATATTGTAGTCACAGTAGGTATATCCCCTTGAACGGTACTTTTCAGTACCCTCTTGCCTGGCTTTTTCAGGAGTAAACACACCGTAATTATTTTCAAGCCTTTCCTTTAATTTAGAGTTTCTGTATGCAAAATAATCTGCCTGGTATCTAAAAATATTTACATTATATTTTACCTTTTCACTTAATGGGAACACTTCTTTAATATATTCTTTCTCAAGTTCTTTATTCTTCATTACCTGGAATAAATAGCCTGCCTGTGTAAGTTCAAAATCATCATCAAGCATATCCCAATAAACTTCAAGAACAACATCTTTTGGTTCTTGATAGTTTAAAACTTCTCTCAATGTATAATACGTTGAATCAAGATGCTGCAAAGGCATACCAAGCTGATAACTGCTTGTCCCCAATCCCTTATCAATAATTAAAGGGTCAAAAGTACAATAGGAATGAGAAGAACCTATAAAAACCATATCAATACTGTTTTCAGGCAAAGAATAAAATTCATCCCATCTGCTTTGATTATAACCGTTTATTTTATTTTCTGTTGATGCCGCAGAATATTTATTACCAGCATAATATATTATAGGCAAAACACAGGCAGCAAATATCAGTGCCTTTATTATAAATACAGCTATATCCTTAAAACTGGAAGTATATAAATTGTCCCCCACCGGAAAACACCCCCATTCCGAATATAATTATTACAAGTAAATAATAATAAGCAAATCTTAATACAAAAGGTAGTCTGTCCATAAGCCTGTGAATATCCATTTTAAAGCTTATTATTTCACTGAATATAAGAACAGCAATTGCTCCAATCACTAGTATAATTTCAAACATTTGCAGCCCCATATTGTTAAATATTTCATATATATATTGAATATCTGTAATTTTACCTACATCATTAAACAGATTTTTCATTATATAAATGCTGTCGCTTATTGTATTTGCTCTGAACAAAATCCATGCAAAAGCCACAAGTATAAATGTTATTATTATTCTGAAAAAATTTATTGCAAAATTGTCCCATTTAGGCAAGACAGTATTTTTAATATCGCCTATTACCTGATACAAACCGTGCAGACCGCCCCACATCACGTATGTCCAGTTAGCACCGTGCCACAAACCGCTTGCAAGGAAAGTAACCATTAAATTAAAATACTTTCTTATTTTTGAACATCGGCTGCCGCCCAACGGAATATATATATAGTCCCTTAACCATGAAGACAATGATATATGCCATCTTCTCCAGAATTCCTTGATACTTTTTGAAAAATACGGCCTGTCAAAATTATACATTAAGTCTATGCCGAGTATTCTTGCACAGCCTCTGGCTATATCACTGTAACCGCTGAAATCCCCATATATCTGAAAAGTAAAAAAAATCGTAGCTATAATATATGAAAGTCCGCTATACTCTCTGCAATTGTTAAAAATAGTGTCCACAAGCACAGCTGCTCTGTCCGCTATAACAATTTTTTTAAAATAACCCATTATCATGAGCTTAACACCCTCTGAAAGGTTATTCACATTAAATTTCTTTTTTGTAAAAAGCTGACCTAAAAGCCTGTCCGCTCTTTCAATAGGTCCTGCCACAAGCTGAGGGAAAAAAGTCACAAATAACGTAAATTTAAAATAATTTTTCTCAGGTTTGTAATCATTTCTGTATATATCAATAGTATAGCTTGCTGCCTGAAATGTGTAAAATGAAATACCCATTGGCAAAATTATATTAAATTCATTTATAGGGTAATTCCAGCCAAAATACTCATATACTCCCATAAATGTATGATTAATAAACATTGCATATTTAAAAATAAAAAGCAAACCAAAATTTATTATAATACTAAAAATCAGCAAACCCTTTGCCTTATCTCTGTATTTATCTATAAGCAGAGATATACCCCAGTTTGCAAAAGTAGAAAAAAGTATAAGTATAATAAGTTCTGCCCTCCAGCACATATAAAAAATACAGCTGGCTATTAACAGCATTACCCATCTGAATTTATGAGGCAGTGTATAATGTAAAAACACCACTGCTATAAAAAATAATATAAAATCCAATGAATTAAATAACATAGCTTTCTCCTGTTCGCATAATACTTATTTAAGTATAAAACATTTAAGCCTGTATTTCAACAAAAGTTTGCATACACTTTATAAAAAGACCGGGAAATTTTCCCGATCTTCATATATTCTTTCATATTAAACATTTTTTAATCTTAAACACCCTAAAATATATCTCTGAGCTCTTTAAAACTTTCAACCTTATAGTCAAATCCGTCAACTTGTCCAAATCCATAAGCGGCAAATACAAAAGGGATTTCCGCTTCGTCAGCAGCATCCTTGTCTCCTTGTGTATCACCTATATATATGGGATTTTTAAGCCTGTTTCTTTCTGCAATAATTTTGATATTTTGACCCTTTGAAAGTCCTGTCTCTTCAGCACAAAGATAGTCATCAAAATATTCTCCCGTATTATGTCCCTCAAAAAAACTTTCAATATATCCATACTGGCAATTACTCACAATATATAACTTATATTTATTTTTCAAATATTTAAGTGTTTCCTTCAATTCAGGGAAAAGACTTCCGCCATCTTTTGCAAGATATTCGCATTCCAATTTGCAGCATTTGTCCATAAGCTCTTTTCTAAGAGAACTATCTGCACTTTTAAACAGCCTTTTTCCTATTTCGTCCAGCTGAAGCCCCATACAGCCTTCAAGTTCCTCTATTGTAATAGGTTCTCTTTCTACCTCACTGTACTCATTTAATATAATATTCCACGTTTTACAAATTATATCTGTTGCATTCCAAAGTGTACCGTCAAGATCAAATATAAGCCCGTCAAACATAATATCCTCCATAACTTCCTTTACTTTTTATTTTTCTCCAATGCCTGCTGCATCTTAAATTATAATTTCACTATATATACAAAAACATACTGCAGCTTTTCTTTTTTATTAATTTATACATATACTTTTTTTCAAAAAAATAAACTTAATACATTTTATCACAACAACTAAAATTATTCAACAAAAAAAGGTATTGTATAAAATAATTATACAATACCCATAAATAACATTTACAAACTACATCAGATAATTTTCAAACTCTCTTTTATCATTTGTATACTGCAAAGCAGTTTCTCTTGTTATTTTTCCTGTATTAAGCAGCCTTACCAAATCCCAGTTTAATGTATGCATACCAAACGAAGCCCCTGACTGCATAGTTGTATTAAGCTGGTGACATTTATTTTCTCTTATCATATTAAGCACAGCATCAGTACCTATAAGTATTTCTGTTGCAGCATATCTGCCGTTATTCATTGCATTTGGCATAAGACACTGAGTAATTACACCCTTTAGAATACCTGAAAGCTGTGTTCTTACCTGATTTTGTGCTTCAGGAGGACAAGCGTCTATAATTCTGTCAATTGTCTGAGCAGCACCTGTCGTATGCAGTGTTGAGAGAACAAGATGTCCTGTTTCAGCAGCTGTAAGAGCAGCAGAAATAGTTTCATAATCTCTCATTTCTCCTACAAGAATTATATCAGGGTCTTCTCTTAATGCAGACCTTAAAGCAGCAGCAAAATTTACTACATCCCTGCCAACTTCTCTTTGATGAACAGTTGCGGCACCTTCCTTATATACATATTCTATAGGGTCCTCAATAGTAAGTATATGAGCTGACCTTCTCTTGTTTATATAATCAATCATAGCCGCAAGTGTTGTTGATTTACCGGAACCTGTAGGACCTGTTACCAAAATAAGTCCTCTAGGTTCATCAGCCAGGCTTTCCAATACCTTTGGCAGACCCAGAGCATCAAGAGTAGGAATAGTATTATTTAAAAGTCTTATAGTTGCAGCTGCACCTTTCATATATCTGAAAACATTTACTCTTTGTCTGTTCCCGTCAGAACTTTCATAAGCAAAATCCACATCAATACCGCTTTCAAATTCATTGATTTGCTTCTCACTCATAATTTCTGTAATGCAGTTATATGCTTCATCATCTGTAAGTGAAATATCAGAATTAATTAAAGCACCGTGAATTCTGAACCTTAAAGGCAGTCCTACAGATATATGAATATCTGAACATCCTATTTCTCTCGCTTTTAAAATAATTTCATCCATACTCATTCCCATAAATACACTCCCCTAAATATTATAAGCTATTTTCAAATATTCTTCTACAGTTGTTTTTCTGTCCTTAACCAATGACAGTGTACTTGCAACAAGCGGTTTCATTCCCTGCTTGTTTATTGCATATTCCTCAATACTGTCAATCTCATTGCCTTTAACTATCATATTTCTTATTTCTCTGTCTACAGCAACTATTTCATGTACCGCAATTCTTCCTGAGTATCCTGTATTATTACATTTTGGACATCCTACAGGAACCATTACTTTATCAATATCAATTCCAAGAATTTTTTTATCTTCTTCAGTTGCATCCACCAGTTTTCCGCATTCAGGACATATTTTTCTTACAAGCCTTTGTGCCACAACTCCTACAAGTGAATTTGCAATCAAATAAGGTTCAACACCCATATCTGCCAGCCTTACAATTGCAGAAACAGCACTGTTTGTATGCAGTGTAGAAAAAACCAAGTGACCTGTTATGGCAGCTCTTACTGAAATAGCTGCCGTTTCATTATCTCTTGTTTCTCCGACCATAATAACGTCAGGGTCCTGTCTTAATAAAGCCCTCAATCCTTTTTCAAAAGTAAGACCTGACTGCACATTAACCTGCATCTGACTCATATGAGGGAGATTTTTCTCAACAGGATCTTCAATAGTTGATATACTTATCTGCCTTTTTGAAAACTCCTCAAGTACCATATAAAGAGTAGTAGTTTTTCCTGAACCTGTCGGACCTGAAATATATATAATTCCATTTGGACTTTTTAATATACGTCTGAATTTTTCGTAATTCTCAGCATCCATTCCATAATGCTGTGAATTGCTGATAGGAGTATTATTTGCAAGTATTCTCAGCACAGCCTTTTCGCCAAACACTGTAGGTATAAGAGAAACTCTTACATTAACAACATTCCCCTTAATTTTGGTTCTGAAATGTCCGTCCTGAGGCACTCTCCTCTCAGCTATATCAAGATTTGACAAAATCTTTATTCTTGCAATTAAAGTAGTATGGAGTGATTGCTGCAATGTAACATAATCAGTAATAGTACCGTCAATTCTTATTCTAACCAGGGTTTGGTTTTCATAAGGTTCCACATGTATATCACTTGCACCTATATCATAAGCTCTCTGCAAAAGAGAATTTATAAACTGAATAATAGGCGTATCATCATCACCTACAATTGCATCCAATTCTTCAATAGGTGTTTCTGTACTTGTCTGCATATTAGTAGCCTTAACAGCATTTATAACAGAAACCTCTGAATAACATTTGCCAATTAAATATTCAACATCCTTTTCTGTTGCCAGTATTACCTTTATATCGTGACCTGTAAGCTGTCTTACATCCTCCTGAGCATAGAAATTAAGAGGATCATTTGTAACAACAGTTATAATACCCTCACTGATATTTATAGGTATGATCTTATATTTTTCAGCAATTGTCTGAGGAACCAATGCAGCTGTTGCAGTGTCAATCCTTACCGCTTCAACATCTTCAACAATATTAAGGTTTAACCTTGCAGCAAGAGCTTTAATAACCTGTTTTTCGGTTACAAAACCTTCTTCCTGTAATATTTCACCTATTCGTTTTGATCTGTCTCCTTTTTGTATATTAAGAGCTTCATTGAGCTGAGCCTCTGTTATATATCCGTATTCAATTAAAACATCACCTAATCTAACGTTTCTTTCATTCATACAAATGCCCCCTCAGGTCAATTATATTTTACCATATAAACGGTCAAACCTGTACTTAAAGTTACACTTCCGTCCTTATTAAAAGCGGGAGTATAATATATAGCCTTTATAGCAGGCATTTTTGATGAAATGTTATCTATTAATTTATACATATTATCACTGCTTCCCTCAGCAGTCAGAGTAACTGTGGTAGTATAAACCGAACGGTCATTTTCATTTTCACCGCTGCTGTTATCTCCTTTATTTTCATCAAGCATTTCTTCTGCCATTTTACTGTTAAAGTAAGGAGAAACAGCCTTCATATCAGCATTTCTTGTAATAGACAATGATTTTACTTTCATACCGCAGCCTGTAACCATATCTGTAATTAACTTATCCACTTGGTTATTTTCCATAACAGGGTTTACTTCTTTTGCCTCTTTCTGGTATTCGGCATTATTTTTTTTCAATTCATTAACATTGTCAAAATACTTATGTATTTCTTCTTCCATTTGTGTCTTCTGTTCTTCCGCAGTTACAAGTTCTGCTTTTATTTCTTTTCCCTTAGAAACAGCAGGTCTCAATACAAACCATAAAGGAATAACCAATATTATAAATACTGCCAGAAAAAACAGTAACTTTTTATCTCTTTCAGTTATCTTAAATTCCATAAAACAACACATCCTTTTCAATTTCTATTCAGACCCCAATTACCTGTACAAATACTTCATAAGTAAACTTTCTGATTTACTTTTAAGTTAAATGCTGATTTCTTTGTTTTTATTTCTTTGTCTGATTTATCTATTGTCCTGCACTTTCCACAAATGTACAGTCCACATTATATTTATAGACATTATTTTTTTCGTCATACGCATATCCGTTATAATCTACAGCACTGAAAAGACCTGTAGATTTCAGCCTGTCAATAAGAGCATAAACATAATTAGATACAGTACATGTTGCCTCTATTCTCACTGAACCGTTTTCTGAATCAAATCTCACAATTTTGAGACTTGTTACGCTGTCTTGGCAGCTTAATATTATATTTCTCACCTTAGTATTATAAACAGGATATGTTCTTATAGCTGTCTTTGCCTTTTTAAGGGCCTCTATATCAGAAATCACTGTATTATTTTCATTGACAACAGATGATGCTTTTGCAACCATTTCCTGATTTTTTGTATCATTTAAAAATGTATACGCCTCATCAAGCCTCTTATTAAGCACAGAATTTCTGATAAGCAGTCCGGCACTTATTACAGCAATCACTCCAAAAGCAGCACCTACACTAAGTAACACAGGTACAGACGGCATAAAGCTTTCAGCTTTTACTTCCCCGTTATCAATACATCTTTTAAAAAGATTTATGTCCTTTTTAACTTTTACATAAGAGCCTATACCGTATGCAAATTCACTTAAACTGCCTTGACCATTTGTATCAATATCCTCTGATTCCGGCACAAAGTCAGCTTCAGTATTATATACAGTTAAAGACACTTTAATTTTTTCAAGAGTTTCATTGTCTATGCCGCCAAAATATGCTTTATTAATATCAACCTTATTTGTAGACATATAAAACTGCTTTATTGAGCTTATTGTATTTACAATCTCATTTACAAAATCAGGAGAATCTTTTTCACTGAAAATTCTTGTACTCTGAGAATACATATAATTACCACCTGAAAGAATAATGCTCACAAGACTGTTACCGTCAAGAAACTGTAAAAGTACAGTCTCATCTTTTACCTTATTTTTAATATTGTAGTATAACTTAACTATGTTTATTATTCCACTTGAAATACTTCTGATCTTAATTTTAAGACCTGTAAAAATTCTGTTATACCCCTCAATAAAATCCTTCTCTGTTATAACAGCCAAGGCAGTCATCTTCTTCTTTTTATTATCAGTCGAAATTGTCATATAATCAAAAACAGGCTTAGCCTTTTCAACATCAGCAAATTCCATAGAAATAAGATTTAAAGCCTTTTTATCACTTACAAGGGGTAATGTAACATTTTTCATGGTAAGTTGTTTGCTGTTAATTACAATATCTACATCCTTTCTGGGCAGTTTATTCTCCTCCCAGAACTGTTCAATATCATATTTAAGTGATTCTTCATTTGTTATAACACCATTAATAATGCTGCCTTCACTTATTCTTCTTCTGTATATATTATTTACAATTATTCTATTGCCCTTAACATCAGCAGCAACAGCATATATTTCTTCATTACCAAGATAAACTGAAATCATTTTTACCCCTCCTTTCTCAAAATTAATTATCAGATGCCACCCTGTGCACCTACGGCAGAATATGACTGGTAAACAGGGAGTAAGATTGATACCATAACAAAACCTACTATAATACCCATTATGATAATGAGAATAGGTTCAAGGCTTGTAACCATCTTTGTTATGGCAACATCAGCCTCATACTCAAGTGAATCTGCTGTAGCCACAAGCATATCAGCAAGATTACCTGTCTCCTCTCCGATAAGTGTTGTATCTGAAAGCTTACTTACAAATCCATCCACCTGGTATAATACTTCAGACAAGGCTCTGCCGCTCCTTACCTGCATAATTACCCATTCAAACTGTTCCTCAACATATTTATTACCCACTGTTCTGCTTCCTACAGACAATGCACTTACAATAGGCAGTCCTGATGCGTAAAGCGACGCTATTGTTCTTGAAAATCTTGCAGTGTAAATTGTTTTAAACAACTTTCCAAAATAAGGTATATGTATTTTTAATCTGTCATATTTGATTCTCACTTTAGGTATTCTAAGCAAAAATACAATTGATACAATCAAAAGAGCTGTTACAAAAAGTATAATAACCCAGTGATTTGCAAAAGCGTTGCTTAGACCAAGCAGCATTCTTGTAGGCAAAGGAAGTTCGCTTAATGTTTCAAGCACAGGCTGAAGCTGCGGTATAATATAACTTACTAGAAAAATTACTACACCAATTACCAAAAGTATAATTATACACGGATAAACAAGTGAGGTTGTTATTTTTTTATTCAAAATATACTGTTTTTCATAGTATTCGCACATCTGCATTGATGTTTTTTCAAGATTACCGCTTATCTCAGCAGTTTTATACATATTAATCAACAGTTCCGGAAATGCTCCTCTCGCCTCTTCCATAGCTGTTGAAAGCGAATTTCCCTTTTTTATGGAAACCATTAGACCATTATAAATTTCTTTCTGCCATGGTTTTAAAGATTCACTTCTTATAATTATATTTAATGCTCTTACAAGAGAAATACCTGAAGACTGCAATGTTCCTAATTGCCTGCAAAAATCTGCTATATCTCTGTAATTTATTTTTTTACTTTTCTTCTCATTCTTTACTTCCTTGTATGAAACCAAAACCTGATTATTCTGCTGCACATATTTATACAGCTCTTCAGGAGAATTAATGTCAATTGTATTTATTACCTTTTTACCGCTTTCATCAAGTGCTGTGTATTTATACGTTGCCATTATCTCACCACCAATTTATAATAATATACCATAATTTCTATTTACGATATATTTATAGGAATAGCCCTATATACCAATTTAATATGCTTTCCCCCCAAAACAAGGCTGCAACACAACCTACAGCCAAAAACGGACCAAAAGCAAAATGGGAATTTTTATTTTTCCCGCCTTTACTCAACAGCACTATCCCATATATACCGCCGGTAATAATTGCTGCAAAAAGAGCAAATAAATTGAGTTTCCAGCCTAAAAATACACCTGTTGCTGCCATTAGCTTTATGTCTCCGCCGCCAAAAGCTCCGTTAATAGCCATTGTTATTAATAACAGCGGCAGGCTGACATCAAAAAAGCCTATTATTCTTGACATAATACTTAAATCATTATATACAAATACTGAAATAACAGCAACTATAAACATAGCTATAACAACTTCGTTAGGTATAGTCATTGTATCCATATCAATAAGAAAAACACAAGCCAAAACCGCTATAAATACAAATGCCATTATCATCTGCATTGGATTGCACCAATATACATATACGGTATATAAGGCAAGAATTCCGCCTATTAATTCTGTCACAAAATATCTTTTTGAAAGTTTGGCACCGCAATGTCTGCACTTTCCTCTTAACAAAATATATGAAAAAACAGGAATCATTTCTATGAATTTCAGCTGTTTCCTGCATTCGTCACAATGACTTCTGCCCTTAACTACACTTTCATTTTCAGGCAGCCTGTCAGCTATGACATTTACAAATGAGAATACAGACCCACCTATTAAAAACACACATAATATAAATATTGCCATTGATATATACACCATATTTAATTCTCCAACAAGAAGTTCATATTTTATACAAAATATCTAAATAATATTAACATCATCTTATTTACATTTTACACTTTATACCCTATTGTGTCAATTGTAATATTCAAACATTACTTCAAATATTAACATTACTTAAATACTTTATCAGATTAAAAGGCAGAGCCTAAGCTCTGCCTCTTATAATAACGAGGTCTTAAAAACCCCATGTACCTGTTCAGTTATAAATTTATTAAGCCTTTGGTGTTACTGTTGGCAATTCAGAATTTACTTTTGAAACATTATATGCTTCACCTGTTGTTACAGAGCCATCTGCATAATAACATACAACCTTTTCACTAGTAGTTGCAGTATCTCCAGCTGGAATATACTGTACACCATTAACTAATCCATCTTTAACTATAATAGTTACAACAGGTTCAGCTGCATCTCCTGTATTTGGGATAGTACCTGTTGATTCAACAGCAGTAAACTTAGTTGACTCAATATTTGATAAACTCTTAATAACATCAATATGTCTAGTCAATTCGTCTGCGGTAATACTAGAACTTTCTTTTAAGATTTCAGCACTCTCAACATTAGCTGCCATATAAATATTTCTTGCAGTTAATTCATTCTCTGTGCCCTTAGCCTTGTTTATGTATCCTAAAACATTAGGAATAGCAATAGCCATTAAAATAGCTAAAATAACTAAAACAACAATAACTTCAATCAAAGTAAACCCTTTAACGTCAGTACTTAACCTCTTTTTCATTTCCTTTGTAAAACTTCTAAATTTACTCATAGAAAATCTCTTCCTTTCTTTTTTGGAATAATCGTCTTATTAGAAAACATATAGTCAGGTACCCCCTATATACTTCCCTTTCCATGGTTTAATTTTAACATATTATTGCCAAATTGTAAAGTATTTTTTAACAAATATAAATATAATTTAACAATATTACCAAAATTTCGATGGTTTTTTATGCACTTTATATAACTTTTATTTTTGTTTTAGTATTGACTAGATTATGACACTCAATTAATCTCTTTGTCTCGTATTCAAAACCTGTTCTGGAATTTTTTATTTTAAATTCAACCCATATCAGATTGTCTTTTTTACTTTCGGTTGTGAATTTCAGTGTTTCTATATAGTTATTCATATAGAAATCATCACTGTAGTACCACTTTGTTGTCTTTTTTTCGCTGTATTCATCGCTCTTGTCAACGTATGTATTGTAGTCAAGCTGAAGCTTATTGTCCTTAAGATACATTTCTGTTTCAATACCATCGGCATTTGAAAACTTTACCTTACTGTTACTGTCGCTTATAACTATAAAAGTATCTGCATCTTCTCCCTTAAAGGTGTTAAGAGTTGCATTTGACAGATTGCTTTCAATAGTTTCCATTAAAGTATCAGACACACTTTGTGCAAGTGACATTCCGTTTATTCTGGCAAAAACCTCAAGATAACTTGATAAAAGCATTACAGCACTTGTCATAAATAATGACAGCAATGCAAATGTTACAACAAGTTCTGCCAGTGATACCCCTTTGTCATTAAATATATTCCTGACTTTTGTAAATATTCTCTTTAATTTATGCAACTCATCACCTCCCTGCTAATTTTCATTGCTACTTTTAATTTCCGGCAAAATAATTAAATTGATATTTGCTGTCTTTAAAGCTGTATATTTTGCTTTTTATTTTAAAATCGCCAAAATCAAGCTCAGCTGTTTTGTTTACATCAACATTGGTATCTCTGTTTAAATAGTAATTTTCAATGCTGTTTTCAACAAGTGTTCTCTCTTTATCTGCTCTGTCGGTAAGCTTTATTGAAAGATCTATTGCCTTGTAAAACAACACACTGCCTGTCATAAGTATGGCAAACCCTATTATTACAGATACCATAGTCATTCCTTTTCTGTTTAACAGACATTTCATGAAGTCACCACTCCTTCATTAAATGAATACCAGAATTTATCTGCACTGTCTATGCTTGATGAAATTCCGAATCCTGTAGTTTTTGCATATTCTTCACCCTTATAAATACATTTAACTGTTATGTATAGTTTTACCTGCTGCATTCTTTCCCATTCCTGCATTAAATCAGCGTCTTTATAATATTCCCAATACATAGTTATTTCTGTTTCAGGTATTTTTTTACTCTCATCTCCGCTGTATTTAAAGTTTCTGCTCATTTTTCCAATGTCACTTGTTGGCCAGAATTCATCTGCATTATAATATCCCCAGTTTGATGTAGGATAGCCAAATACTACCATATTTTTATAAAGATAGTTTGACAACTCACTGGATGAGCTCTCGGTTATTTCCAGCCCACCTAGTTCTTTTTCAATTGATTGACTTAAAGTAACAGCATATATTTCCGCCTGCTCTCTGTAATATCTCTGCTGTGTATTTTTAAGCAGAGATGAAGCTGAAAGCAGGGAAGCCAAACCTAATGCAGTAAATAGCACCAATATACACACAGCAACTATTGATGCAACTCCATCTTCATTTTTTAAAACAAATTTAAGTTTACTCAAAGACTTCCCTCCTTTCATTTCATTGATTTTATTTTATAGTACCATTTCCGTATTCACCATTACTGTAATCTCTTTCCCACTTTACAGATTCAGATTCACTGTAGTTTTTGTTTTCAGGTAAAGCATATATTTCTGCAATTCTCGTATTTTTACCTTCTTCATTTATACTTAACTCTCCCGGATTAAGTATATAACTTTCATAATCAGGTAAAATCAGATAACATCTGTTATTTCTTATTGTCAGAATTGCACTAATATTAAAGCTATATACATTATTATTGTAATTACCTGACACTTTACAGCTGTAATCAGTGATTGTATATCTGTTGTCATCATCATTCAAAGGTGTATTCTCAATCTGATTTCCATCGCATATTACACTATAGCCTTCAGCCGTTTTATTTATGCTTACATTATGCTTTTCTCCGTTTATGCCTGTTATCAGAATATTGTATCCCTTTGCATATTCGTCCCACAGCCAGTTTAAATTTCTTTGGAGAACATCTGCATTACCTGCGTTATTACCTTCAACAAATACATCATAACTTTCGTAATCTGTATTTTGTACAATATCAGGTTTATTAAGCCTTACCATAGGCAGCTTTAGCTTATATACCTCACTCCAGCCGGAACTTATCCCACTGTCAGAAGTGCTTCTTACAGACACATACAGATATTGACCTGCACACTTCATAGGAATATTTTTAAATACATAGTTAGCCGCTTTAAGACTGTTTCCGTTTTCGTTCGTCATAGAATACAGCTTTGGTGAATCACTGTTCATATTACTTATTACATAGGTAGGTACTCCGCCGTTTTCATCAGCATATACATCAGCTTTTACAACATACCTTCCTGTATCTTCAGTACTATTGTTCTTTACACTCAGCACAAAGCCTGTGTTTTCAAATTCACTCATACTTACTGTATCATTTCCTGTAGGAGATATAGTCACAGACAGCCCTTCAATATTTTTTCTTGAAGGTACGCTCAATGACTGTGTCAAACTAGGAAGTGAATCATTTCCATATATTTTTGGAGAAGATACAATCTTTGCTATAACAGCAATCTTCACAGTCTGTTCTTCCTGACCGTCCGGAACAGAATATGGTTCAAGGTCAATTACAGTGCTTGAACTGTCCTTGTCAAGCAAACCGCTTACATTGACCCAGGCTGCCTCACTCTCACCGTTTCTTATTCCGTAAATATAGATTTCATAACCTAATGTATCGTTATATTCTGCTGTGCCCTTATTATAGCCCTTCCATGCAACAGTATATTTTACATCATCCTTATTTACAAGCTTTACTGACGGCTTATTCAATGCAGGCAGATTAAGAGAAACATCATATACTCTTTCTGCATAGCTTCCCATATTAATTGTTTCGTTCCTGTTATCATCAGCCTGACCTGTTCTTGATACTTCTACTTTAATTTTATTGTAATCCCAATTTGAGCCATTTACTGTAATACTCTTGTCTTCTGTCTCATTGTTATATATTAAAGTATATACATCAATACCGCCTTCTGATTTTGTTCCCTTTATACTTACATTGTACTTACCGTCACTTCCGTTTGGATCTGTCCAGCTGAAAGTATAAATATTGTTTTCATTGATGTACCTGTCAGAAAGTATTACGCTTTCAACTCCCTTTGGCATACTTGTATTATATTCAAGAATTTGTGCACCAAATATATTTTTATTGTCAAGCAATACATTATAATACACATCATAAGTATTTGTATCAGCAATACTCCTTACAGAGTATCCGGATGTATTAAGATAATAACTTGCAGTTTCCCATGTAACTCCTTCCTCAGCTATATGACCGTAACTTATACCCATATTCTGAGTACCGGCAGGATATGACCTTAAAGTTACAGGTTCACCGTATGAAATTGTTTTCATTCCGCCTACAGATACCTTATGTGAAGCTGTTACTCTCATATAATTTGTGTCATATACCATATCGTTATATACAAGCTCAGTATATCTGTAATTCTGATAAGAACTGTCAGCTTTAAGTGTTGCATTAAGTTTCAGCTCTGTAGGGTCAATTCCGGTAAAATACTCATCTCCCGCAAACTCTGTAAATGCTTTATTTTTTAAATCTGATATTCCGTATATCTGCGTCTGAGCATAATAAGATACTGAATCTATCACTTTACCTTCCAGATTTCCTGTAGCCTTGGCAAATGCACTTACATAAAAACTAGAGCTTAATGTTCCTCCGCTGTATTTTATAGGATTGCTTTTACCCTCTGCAACAGTAAAAGACTGTACTCCGCTGAATACATTATTTGTTGCACCCGGAACAATTATAATTTTGCTTGTATCATATCCTGCATAATCCTCTGTATTCAAGAGTCTGCATACATACGTTCCGTTCATATCAGTCAGCTCATAGGTTATCTTAGGTGTAGGCAATACATTTCCCAGAGCAATTTCATTAGACTCACTCGGGTCAGAAATATATTCTGCATTTTCTTCATCAGACTTGTTGTCATCATAAAGTCCATTAATAGTATATACCCTGCACTTTACAGCAATGGCATTTTCATCAAACCACTCATCTTCAGGTCTGAATGAATATGATGTGCCTATTTCAATATCCTCAGTGTGTTTTACTTTCCATTCGCCGTTTGCATATATAAGTACTTCTGCTCTGTATTTGTATCCACCCTGAGCTTTATCCCAAGTAAGCGTATATTTACCCTTAGACATTTCCAGCAAAACATTTTCCGGTGCTGTTGGCTCTGCATTCATTAAACTCCTGAAATAATCCATTATAACTGTATTTATATCAGCATAATAAGTTCTTCCGTCATTTTTGGCACTTGCAGTTTTATTATCTGTATTATTAGGGTTATAAGGTATATTAGGAATTTCCCTGCCCTGATTTAAGTTTACACCTTTATATTTCCCATCTGACATTTTGTACAATATAAGTTCATCGGGAGCACCGCTGACAATTGAACTGCTGTCAATTTTATTTACTGCAATCTCATTTAAAACTGCATACTGCTCATTTCCTCCGTTTTCCCTTCTTACATCAAGGAGTTTTATATTAATTGTATTTACATTGTCAATAGGTGCTTTCAGCTTAAAATATGTCCACATTATATTATCGTATACTTCATTTGCCGCCACTAATTTTATATCAGAATCATACTTATTAGTAGTTATTGTACCGTCATTTTTTAAATAATGCTCAAGCTGATTTGTACCTTCACCTGTAACAAATGATATATTAAAATAGTGGTATCTTGGTCTGCTGCCGCCGCTTTGTGTAGCTATTGCCACATTGCCTATCTTATTTCCCTTATTTTCTTTATCCCTTACATCTATTGTAAATGTAAAGTTTTTCCCTGCCCAGTCATAATTGTCAACTTTTGCTTTCCACGCAGTTCCTTTGTTTTTAGATACAACACCGTCCCATAAATATTCAACAGCTACATCTTCGCCTGTATTCCAGTTATTTGTTCCCGGAGCAACATTAAGACTTATTTTGTTTGCAACATTAACAACAGGCAGAGTATCATCAAGAATAGAACCGTCAGATTCACCGCCAAAGAAAGAATTGCTGCTTCCTGCTAAAGTATATCCTTTTGTTACATAAAAGCTGTTATTCTTTGTTAATGGAATATTTATATTATCAGTATATGTTGTTTTGCTTGCATTACCGGCAATATGACCTATTTCTTTGTCATTTCCAAACCTGTAATAATTAACTGATTTTTCTACAACAGCTGTCAATGTATTGTTTCTTCCTATTATTCCGCCGCTGTTTTGTGTCCCTGTTATTTCTCCTGCATTTGCACACTTATAGATGTAAATATTTGCTGCATTAGCTCCGTTGGTGTCGCCTACTATACCTCCGTTTTCTGATTTTCCTACAGACCCCAAATTATCACAAAAAGCAATAGTAACATTCTGGTCTTTAGACAATCCGTAAAAACTTGCTACAATACCGCTTGCTGCAGTTCCGCTTGCCCTTATACTTCCGTAGTTCTTACAATGCACTACAGTTCCGCCGTTATACTTCCATTGAGATATAATTCCGGCAGCTCTGTTTGTTGTCACAGCATCTCCGTAATTATAGCAATTTTTTATTATAAATGTATCAGAAGTTATATTTTCCTGACGTCCTATAATACCTGAACCTGTGGTTGCATTACCTACATATTTTGCTACATCTGCACTGTTTTCAAGCCCGTCGATGTCATAGTCAGAGCAATTATAACCTATAGCACCGGCACAAGTATTATCTGTACCTTCATTTACATTATTATTGTTTAATCTGTCAACAAGGATATACCAGTCTCTTCCTGTAGAGCAATTATTTACCTGACCGCTTGCTTCATTTCTTCCAACTATGCCGCCTAAATCTCCGTTAAATTTATATAACTTAACATTTAAATCAGGTTTTTTATTTAAAAATTCATCTAACTTTTCAGCATTCAGATTTTCAATGTATTCTTTGTCAATTCCTGTATCTGCTTTACATTCTTCAACAACTCCATAGTTGTGTCCTACTATACCACCCATATAACCATAATCAGATTTAATATAGCAATTAGCAAGAGTGGACTTTCTTACAATACCGTTTTTACAGTTATAACCTGCAATTCCACCAACCCTTACAGATTCATTTAATGTTGTATTTATGGTATAATCAGTTGAATCTGTATGATTATTTACGTTTGTTGATGATGCTCTTGTAAGTTTTCTTGATATGCCGTCGTCAATTTTACAACCCTCAATTACAGCATAATTATCAGAATTTTCGTCACTTCCGTTTACTCCCGCAATTCCTCCTATACCATAATCGGCACCGCCGTCTGCTGTAATTTTTCCTCTGTAAGTATAGTTTTTAATTTCTCCGTTATTAATACCAGCAATTCCGCCTATTGGTGCTGATATTGTACTTCCAAGCATAACATCAGCTTTAAAAATATTATTTCCTCCGTCTATACTTCCTCTATTGTATCCAACAGCGCCGCCTATAGACACATCATTTACCTCAGCTTTAACAGTAACTGCACTGTCATCACTTGTAAACGTATTGACAATACTTCCGGAATTAATACCTGCAATTGCACCTATACAACTGCTTTCATCAGCATCTGTCAGATTAAGAGAAAGTTCACAATTAATTACTGTATCAATTATTTCCGCGTTATCACCGTTTTCTCCTGCAACACCTCCAAGGTATCTGTTACCATTCAGCAGGATTTTATCCTTTAATCCAAAAACACCCTTGTCACTGCCTAAAAAGCAGCTGCTTATCCTGCCGTAATTAGTACCGACTATTGCACCATTGCTTTCTGCTTTTGGTGCGGTTATATTTGCAGTGTTTGTACAGTTGTACACAGTATTCCCTTCATTATTAAATGCTGTAATACCACCTGCATTACCGGTGCTTGCTTTTATTTCACCATTATTTTCACAGCCAGCAAGCATAAATCCGCTTCCCTCTGCAGAACCAATAATACCTCCTGCATTGCCTGCTTTAGCTTCAATTCCTGTATTGTTAACAAGCTGACTTACCTGACCTATCATTGCATTTTCTGTTCCTCCAACAGAAACATCCTTGCCTATAAAACCGCCAACATTATAATTTCCTGTGATTTTAAA
Source organism: uncultured Eubacteriales bacterium (assembly GCA_905201505.1). Lineage (GTDB taxonomy): Bacteria > Bacillota > Clostridia > Lachnospirales > CAG-274 > Gallispira. The sequence goes on from CAJKOJ010000002.1 coordinate 37,005, forward strand.
GCTGCCGCCCTGTACAATAGCCCCGTCTCCAATTATTCCCGAATTTAATCCGACAGCTCCTCCTGCGTTATTTCCTTCACCTGTAATTGCACAATTAATTTCATTATTTTTATTTCCATCTGCTGCAATATAACCCATTTCACTCTTTGCAGCATATTCTCCAATATTACTTCCTGTAATACCGCCTATATTTTCTCCATAGCCTGTTATTGTACCGTTTACATTAACCCGCTGTATCTTTCCCATATTTACACCGGTTATACCGCCTACATTATTACAGCCTATAATTATACCATTAAATGTACAGTTGTATATATACCCACTTTGATCGTAGTTATCATTAACATTTATATTCTTTCCTGCAAAATATCCTATATTGCTTATAGATGAATCACCAAATGAATGTCCGGAATCACTGTTACAATTTCTGATTGTACCTTCATTAACTTCAGTCAATACACCGTAATATTTACCATTGTGATTGATATCTACATTGTCAGATACATCGCAATCATCAATTACAGAATACTTTGTATTTCTGCCTATTATACCTGCACAATAAGCATAGTTTTCACCATTGTCCTCTATAGTATCTTCAGCTAAAAGAGAAGTTACATTTTTACAGTTAATTATTTTTAAATTTGTATTTTCACTGTTCCCGCCTACAATACCACCGATATTTGTACTGCCTTTTATTCCTTCAAGATATACAGTATTTTTTCCTGGTGAAGATTGTATAATTATCTCATTTTCTGTATACATATCAGCTTTTGCAAAAATTAAATTGCTGTTCTTTGCCTCAGCCATTTTTTCTGAATAGCTGCTTATATCTATAGCATCAACAACGCTGTTATACCCAATCAAACCGCCTGTATAATCCCCTGTACTTTCAATATTTCCAAGAAAGTTATTAACATAAGTGTTTTTATTTACAACAGTTTTATTTAAATTTTCTGCTGGAAGAATGTTTGCACCAATATAACCTCCTACAAAGTTATCACCTTTAATAATATTTGTTTTTATAATAACTTCTTTTTTCTTATCAAATGTTTTTACTGAAGCATTTAAACCAAACATACCTCCAACATAATTTTTACCGCTTATGTATCCTCCGTCCAGACTGCACTCATCAACATAAGCCTCAGCGTCATTAAATCCTACTACACCGCCGACATAACTCTTGCCGGCAGTAACACAGCTTTCATTGTTTATATTGCTGAATTTTATAGTTCCCTTATTATATCCTGCAACACCGCCTATATAGCTGCCCTCTCCGCCTACCTTTTCTGCAATGGCAAGAAGTCTGCTGCCTGATATTGAAGATGTATCTGCCTGTACAGAACATTTTTCTATTCTTCCATAGTTATATCCTGTTATACCTCCTGCATATTTCTCTGTTGCACACACAACACCTTTATTTGTCCAGTTTGTAATTGAATATTCGGTTCTTTCAAAATTACCTATTTCTCCTCCTGCATGTATTCCTACGATACCACCAACATAATTTTTGCCTAATACCATACAGCTGTTTGACCTTTTATTTAAAAGTTTGCTGCCGTCAATATCCTCATTATTGTGAAGATTTACACCTACAATACCTCCTACGTAATTTCTGCCGAAAATATAACCTTTACCTGTTTCACATTTTGAAAAGCTGCTTTCTTCTGCACAGCCTACTATACCGCCAACATAGTCTCCTATAAGGAGTTTTTCTATTGTTTCTTTGTCAGTATTTTCATTTATATCAATATTTTCATTTGATGGAGAACTTACACAATTTTCAAAGTTGATGTGAAAACTGTACCCTGCTATACCGCCTATATATGCTTCTTCCACATCAGGTGAATCAACAGCTGATACCAGTCCTGTGTTTTCACAATTTATAATTTTCCCGAAACTATCCCCTTGTGTAATTTTTCCTATTATACCGCCTATATACCTTGAACCATATATATCTGCACCATTTCTTAAAGAGTCATATTCAATATTGTTGCTGTTGTTTTCTTTTGCTAAAATTCCGCCTACATAAGAAATTCCTTTAATTTCTCCGCTTTCAACACTTAAATTTTTAATAATTCCGCTGTTTTCACTGCAAAATGAGGCAACATATTCTTTTCCTTCAGCCTTAAAATTTGTAAGTGTCAACCCCTCAATTTTACCTGCATTTTCTTTAAACAGTGCCACATTACTTTCTTCAGGGTACACTAAATAAAGCTCATCAATTTTTTTATTTGATGAAACTACACTATGATTTTCTTTTAATTTTTCTATTTTATTAAAATTAATATTTTCATCATTAATCGGTTCAGTAGGAACTACCGCCCCGCTGTTCAGAGAATTGAACACAAGTCCTCTTGAAATTATACCGTTGTTGCCTCCCCAAGCAAAATCCTCGGTTTGTTTATAAGTGATTGTATCATCTATACTGTCTTCAACAAATCTGATATTATTCAAATGTCTTGCATTTTGAATAGTAAAATCAGCTCCTGAAAGGAATATACTTTTACCCATCAGCAGATTTTCAACTGAAGATTGCTTCCATGAACTTGCATTATAACTAAGCCCTGTAGCCTGTACTCTTGCATATATTCCTTTTTTAAGGTCAATATCTGCAATTTCCTTTATTCTCATACCGCTTGTTGAATACATATACTTGTTTTTGTCTTTTAATTCATCAGATACTAAAAACAATGATTTATCATTTATGTCAATTGCATCCAACAAAACATGAACATCATCCTTCTGATTTCCTATATATGCCTGAAGTTCTATGTTTCCCGTTTCTTTTTCTGCACCGGTATCATCATAGGTTTTATATTGACACTCTACACTTCCTATATCAGTGCTGCCTGAATACCTGTAATCAAGACTAGAACCATCCATGACAATAAGCATTTTACAAATTCCGTCTTCATCAAATAACTTAATATTATATGTAAAATTTGTTGTGTCATTTCTGTATTTTCCGGACATAGCCCAGTTAAGATCCAATACCTCTTCATTATCTAATTTCAAGTAACTTATGACAGGTTTACCTAGCTTAACAGGTGCAGCTGCCGACAGTTTATCTGTTCCGTAATACCCCAGACCTATTTTTCTTCTGAATGCAGTATCAGTATTTCCAATAGGCAAATTACCTCCGCTAGCCTCACTAATATCATAAGAGAGTTTATCTGCCTGTCTGCAATACCAAACAGCTTTTACAATACCATCAGAAGGGTCAATCTCAACGCACATCGAACCGTTCCATATATCTTCATCATATATATAATTGCCTATTAAATCTCTGAGTATATCTTTTTGAGGCTGATTTTTTTCTGTATTTTTTCCTCCTAATACATTTAAATAATATAATCTGCTGTAATCAACATCTCCGCTTTCATTTTCATATTCAGGCACCTTATCACAATTTTGTGCAACCTTATAATTAAAGTCTTCAAGAGTTCCGCTCGACTTTTTATTTGTAAGTGCTGTCTGTATTGTGCTGAACAATGTTCTGGCATATTCGTCATTCTGCTTGAACTGTGAATATTTAATATAAGCAGAAAGACCGCCCAATGTAATAGATATCAATATTGCAAGCAATGCTATTACAACAATTAATTCAATTAAAGTATATCCTTTATTGTGCATTTTTCTCATATAAACACCACACCTTTATATACAACAGCTTTATGCCGTTAATCATTATATTTATATACACTCTATCAATTTAATTATATTATAAATAAAAATATAAGTCAACGATTCTTATTAATTATATTCATATTTTTTTTACAATTTATACAAAAAACAAAAAAATGCAACAGCTCTTTATAAGCCATTGCATTTAAATTATAAAACCTTATTTAAAAATGATATTGTTCTCTGATTTTGAGGATTTCCAAAAACCTGATCTGGAGTGCCCTCCTCAACAATATATCCACCGTCCATAAACAGAACTCTGTCCGCAACTTCTCTTGCAAAACCCATTTCGTGAGTAACAACAATCATTGTCATCTTCTGCCTTGCAAGATCCTTCATAACATCAAGAACCTCTCCGACCATTTCAGGGTCTAAAGCCGATGTAGGCTCGTCAAAAAGCATTAAATCCGGGTTCATAGCCAAAGCTCTCACTATAGCTACTCTCTGCTGCTGTCCTCCACTAAGCTGTGCAGGATATGCGTCTTTTTTATCTGCAAGCCCTACTCGTGACAAAAGCTCAACGGCTTTTTTATCTGCATCTGCTTTATTCATTATTTTAAGCTCTACAGGTGCCATTGTTATATTCTGTTTAACGGTAAGATGAGGGAACAAATTAAACTGCTGAAAAACCATACCGACATTTTCTCTTACTTTGTTTATGTCAATTTTTTTGTCAGTTATTTCAGTATCATCTACAATTATGCTTCCTGCTGTAGCTGTCTCAAGCTTATTTATACATCTTAAAAATGTACTTTTTCCTGACCCTGACGGACCAATTAAACATACAACTTCACCCTCATGAACTTCAAGATTAATGTCTTTAAGCACTTCAAGAGAGCCAAAATGTTTTTTCAGATTACTTACTTTTACCTTTATCAACTGTAACCCTCCTTTCTATAAATTTAGAAAGCTTTGTCAACAGATAAATAATAATAAAGTAAAGTATACCAACCATTATCCATACATAAAAAGCCTTATATGTTGTTGCAACTATTTGCTTGCCCTGGAAAGTCAGCTCAGTTAAACCAATAACAGAAATTATTGAAGTATCCTTTAATGTAATTATAAACTGATTAACTACAGATGGAATAACAATTTTAAAAGCCTGAGGAAGAATTACCTTTGTCATAGCCTTGTGATAAGGCAGCCCAAGGCTTCTTGCAGCCTCCATCTGTCCCTTGCTTACAGCCTGGATACCGCCTCTGAAAATTTCAGAGAGATATGCACCTGCATTTAAACTAAGCGTAATAACACCTGCAGTAATGGCACTGAACTTAAAAGGAGAATTTATAAGCTCCTTTATTAAGGATGGTATACCAAAATAAATAAAGAATACCTGAACCAGTACCGGTGTACCTCTTATAATATTAAGATAAATTACATTAATAAATTTAAAGTGCTTTGTCATACCGCAAAGACACGCAAACAAACCTAAAATTACAGCAAAGGGTAATGTAATTACAGTCAGTTTTATAGTCATAAAACCGGCCTGCACAAGCATTGGCCAGTATTCCTGTAATAACTTTACAAAACTCATAACTTACTCCTTACTCTGCAATGTATTTGTCTAATATTTCCTGATACTTGCCATTATCCTTTATTTTAGCAAGTCCATCATTAAACATCTTAATTAATTCTTCATTCTGACCTTTAGCCACAGCAAAACCATAACTTGAACCCTGTTCCTTATCAGTAACGGTCTTTAAGCCGACACCCTGAGTAATTGCATATCCAAGTACAGGATAATCTTCAAAACAAGCAACAGTGTTACCTAACTTAACATCTTCATACATAGTTGCTGAATCTTCAAATACAACAACATCAAAGCCGTACTGATCTTTAATACTGTTTGCAAATGTAAGACCCTCAGTACCTGACTTAGCTGCAACCTTCTGACCATTTAAATCTTCATAGCTCTTAACAGTATCATTATTTTCAGCCACGCCCATCATTACACCACTGTCAAAATAAGGTTCAGAGAAGTCAAAACTTTCTCTTCTTTTATCGGTAATACTCATACCGGCAATAACACCATCAACCTGCTGAGCTTCAAGTGCCTGTACAGCAGCGTCAAATCCCAAGGCCTTAACTTCATAATCAAATCCTTCTTCTTCAGCAACAGCTGCCAAAATTTCCATATCAATACCTTCCATTTCACCACTGGAATTTTGGAATTCAAATGGAGCAAATGTAGTATCTGTTCCTATCACATATTTAGTACCTGAAGCACTGTTATCTGTGCCCTGAGCACCACATCCTGCAAAGCCTGCCGCCATAAATGCTGACAAAAGAACTGCAATTAACTTTTTCATTAGTTCTACCTCCTGATTATATGTATTTTTTGCAAGTATCACTTTTCAATTATACACTATTTTTTTATATTTGACAATATATTAACATAACTTTTGTTATAAAATATTTTAATATAGTTGTTTCACTTAAAAAGGCAATACTTTTACATATTGCCTTTTTACACATATTATTTATTGATTTTTTTCATTACAACATCATTAAAAAATTCCTTAACCTTAGTAGGGTCAACACCGTAATATTCATCATCAACTAAAACTGCCACTCCTTTATTGCCGCAGTTTCCTGTACAAAACGTACCATTAATACTTACTTTATCTACTACTCCGTTTTTTTCAATTGCCTGCTGAATTCCATTAATGACATTGTATGAACCTTTCAAATGACAAGCACTTCCTATACATACAGAAATTTTAATCATTATGAACACCCTCCTTACCATAATGAACATGGAGCAATTCGTGCACTCTTCCTCTTAAAAGACCGTTATACAACGACATCATAAGAGGATTTTCCTCACTTCTCTTGTTAGTACACATTCTGTCAGCTTCATATAAATTAGCACTTCTTTCTTTTCTTCCCTCAAAGTCAGTGTAAGGCTGTCCTGCACCGTTTATACATCCACCCGGACAAGCCATAACTTCTACAAGGTCATAATGTGCTCCGTTCTTAATACTTCTTATAAGATTATCAGCGTTTTTAAGACCGCTAACAACAGCAATTTTAAGTTCTTTTCCACCATATTCAACTGTAGTTTCTTTAACACCCTCAAGACCTCTTACGCCGTTAAAAGCAAGGCTTCTCAAAGCATTTACGCTCTTGTCAGTTGCTACACGTCTTATAACAGCCTCTGTTACACCGCCTGTCACACCGAATATCACACCTGCACCTGATATTGAGCCAAATGGCATATCAATTGATTCAGGTTCAATTTCACTGAATACAATACCTGCCTCTTTAATCATCTGTATAAGTTCTTTTGTAGTTATTACGTAATCAATAACCTGTGAACCGTCCTCTCTTTTAAACTCAGGTCTTACCGCCTCAAACTTTTTAGCGGTACAAGGCATAATTGCAACACTTATTATTTTTTTTCTACTTGTTTTATACTGCTCTTTTATAACACTTCCAAACATCTGCATAGGAGAACGGCAGGTAGAAACATTAGGCAAAAGTTCAGGATAATTCTTTTCACAGTAATTTACCCAGGCAGGACAGCAAGAAGTAAACAGAGGAATATTCTTATTTTCAGACACTCTGTCTAAAAACTCATTTGCTTCTTCAAGCACAGTAAGGTCAGCACCTGTAACTGTATCAAACACTTCATCAAAACCTATTCTCTTTAATGATGCAACAATTTTGCCCATAACATTGCCCTCTATAAGCCCAAAAGACTTAGCCACAGCAACTCTTACAGCCGGTGCAATCTGTGCAACAACCTTTACATCTTCTTTGTCAAATTCGTCCCAAAGTTCTATTCTGTCATTTTTAATGACAATAGCACCTGTAGGACATACAGCAGCACACTGACCGCAGCCAACACAGCTGCTGTTTGCAATAGGTTCATCAAAGGCAGTAGCCACAATCATTTTTGAACCTCTGTTGGCAAAATTTATAGCACCTACATTTTGCACTTCATTACAAACTCTTACACAGTCACCACAAAGAATACATTTATTTCTGTCTCTTGTAATACAGACTGATGAATTGTCTATATCAGGTTTTTCAGCAGTATTTTTAAATCTAACATTTGTTATTCCAAATCTGCTTGCAAGTTCCTGCAAACGGCATTCACCGTTTTTGTCACATGTAGTACAATCCCTGCAATGATTTGAAAGCAAAAGCTCTAAAATCATTTTTCTATGTTTTCTAAGCTTTGGCGTATTTGTATAAATTTCAGCACCGGGTTTTGGAGGAGTTGAACAAGCAGCCTCCATACCGCCCCATTTATTTTCAACCATACACATTCTGCATGCACCATATACAGATAAATCTGAATGATAGCAGAATGTAGGTAAATCTATTCCCGCTTTTCTTATAAGCTCAAGTATGTTCTTTTCACCCTCTATAGCTACAGGGATATTATCAATAATCATATAGTTATCATTGGCCATTTCCTACACCTCCTTAACTGCACCAAAACTGCAGTTTTCAACACAAGCACCACATTTAATACACTTTGAAGTATCAATTGTAAACGGTGACTTGATTTCGCCGCTGATAGCTTCAACAGGGCAATTTCTTGCACATTTTGAACAGCCTCTGCATAGCTCAGGGTCAATATAATATGTAATAAGCTTTTTACACTGACCTGCAGGACATTTCTTGTCTATAATATGAGCGTCGTATTCCTCTCTGAAACTCTTAATTGTTGATACAACAGGCATTGCAGCTGTTTTTCCAAGACCGCAAAGTGCTGTTGATGAAATTGTATCAGCAAGATCAAGCAGCAGTTCAACATCTCCTTCTCTTCCGTTGCCTGCTACTATCCTTTCAAGTATTTCAAGCATTCTCTTTGTACCCTCACGGCAAGGAACGCACTTTCCACAAGACTCATTTTGCGTAAAGTTCATAAAGAATCTTGCAACTTCAACCATACATGTACTTTCATCCATAACTACCAGACCGCCTGAACCAATCATAGCCCCAACCTTTTTAAGCGAATCAAAGTCCAATGGCAAATCAAGGTTAGGAGTTATAAGACATCCTCCTGATGGTCCTCCTATCTGTACGGCTTTAAAAGGCTTGCCGCCTTTCATACCTCCGCCAATATCAAATATAATTTCTCTTAATGTTGTACCCATAGGTACTTCAATAAGACCTGTATTCTGAATATTTCCTGTTAATGCAAATGCTTTTGTTCCCGGACTGCTCTCAGGTCCTATACTTCTGTACCAGTCAGCACCCTTTGTTAATATTTTAGGTACATTTGCATACGTTTCAACATTATTAAGTACAGTAGGCTTTTCAAATAATCCCTTTTCAACAGTTCTCGGAGGCTTTACCCTTGGCATACCTCTCTTGCCTTCAATTGATGCAGTCAATGCAGAGCCCTCACCGCATACAAACGCACCTGCACCTTTGTTAATGTGGAAATCAAAGTCAAAACCGCTTCCCAGTATATTTTTACCAAGCAATCCTATTTCCCTTGCCTGTTTAATAGCATTTTCAAGTCTTGATACTGCCATTGGATATTCAGCTCTTACATAAATATAGCCTTCATTTGACTTAGTAGCTATGCCTGCAATCATCATACCCTCAAGCATTCTGTGAGGATCACCCTCCATTACGCTTCTGTCCATAAATGCTCCGGGGTCACCTTCATCGCCGTTACAGACAACATAATGTACAGGTTCCTTTTGATTTAAAACCTGACGCCACTTTCTGCCTGTAGGAAATCCGCCGCCGCCTCTTCCTCTCAAGGAAGATTTTTCTATTTCATCAACTATTTCAACAGGCTCCATTTCAAACAAAGCCTTTTCAAGTGCTTCATATCCGCCTATACCTATATACTCAAGTATAGAGGTTGCATCAATGTGACCGCAGTGTTCAAGCACAACTCTGTGCTGCTTTGCATAGAAAGGAATATCTTCTTGTCTTATGTACGGTTTCCCCTCAACTTTGTAAACAAGTCTGTCAACAACTTTACCGTCTGCTATAGTTTGATTTACAATATCTTCACAATCTTCAAGTTTTACCTTAGTGTAAAGAATTCCTTCAGGCTCGATTCTTACAAGGGGACCCATTTCACAAAAGCCGTGACAGCCGCTTTTCTTTATACCGATGCTTTCATTATGCGGGTCTTTTTCAAGTTCAACACTGCATTTTATACCTTTTTCTTCTATTAATCTTATTAGCTCATCATGTATATCAAGAGAACCTCCTGCAACACATCCTGTTCCGGCACATACAAGTATTTTTCTTGTCTGCAATTTCAGTGCCGCACTGTAGGCTTCTCTCAGCTCAATTAAATCCTGTCTATTCTTCAGCATTCTTTTCAGCCTCCTTTATTTCTCTTATAACAGCACTTGCTTTATCAGGCGTCATTGCAGGCATGACCTTGTCATTTACAGTCATAGCAGGGGCAAGACCGCAGGCACCAAGGCAGCTTACTGTTTCAACCGTAAACATAAGGTCATCTGTTGTAACCTTATTTTCAGAAAGTCCAAGTTCAGCTCTTAATCTTTCAAGAACAGGTACACCCTTTCTTACATGACAGGCTGTACCGTCACAAACCTTTATTATGTATTTTCCTTTTGGTTCTAGAGAAAAATTTTCATAAAATGTTGCAACACTGTATATATTTGCAATACTTGTATCCAACTTTTCTGCAATATATGAAAAGACCTCTCTTGGCAGATAATGATAATACTCCTGAACATCCTGCAATATAGCGATAATAGAACTTTGTTTGCAATCATGGTCAGTAAGTACCCTGTCGACTACAGTATAGTCAAAAACTTCACTCATTCCTTTATCCTCCTTAATTTAATTAGCATAGTATTTTTTTAATTACAAATAACAGATAATATATACAAATTTAAACAAAATATTTAATCTGTTTTTTTATTTAACGCCGATTTAGTGCATTATGTAATTTTGCTATTATATTATTATACTACAACATTGTTAAAATATGCTAGTACTTAATTACACAAAGGACATTTTTCGTCATATTGCACAAAACGCTTCTACAAAACAAATACACTGGCAAACCAATGCTTTTATACCATTGTAAACACAAAAAAATGCACCTCCAAATGTTTATCTGACATTTGGGGTACACTTCATTTATTAATAACTGCTTTCAGGTTTTAAAAAGATTTAATTATCATTTCTGCAAATTCTTTAAATTCCTCAGCTTGTCCTGATGCTACAGCAGACTTTACAGAAAACACTTTATCAATTACTTTCATATCTTTCATTTCGCTTATTTCTTTTACTATTTGCTTTCCGGCAGTGACAGCCCATGTACCGTTATCCATTACAGCAATTGTTCTCTTCTGCAAATTAAGTGCTTTCATATCTGTAATGTAATTTTCCATCAAAGGATAAATCCTGCCGTTATAAGTAGGAGATGCCAAAACAATGTGGCTGTATTTAAAACTTTCTGATATAAGCTTAGAAATATGTGTATTTGACACATCATATACTCTAATATTTTTTATGCCTTTATCAGCCAAAGTATTTGCAAGAACATTAGCCATATTTTCAGTATTTCCATACATAGAAGCATAGGCAATCATAACACCGTTTTCTTCTGGTTCATATTTGCTCCACTTATTGTACTTATCAATAATGTACCCTAAGTTTTCTCTCCATATAGGTCCATGCAAAGGACAAATTATCTTTATATCCAATGATTCTGCCTTTTTGAGTACAGCTTGTACCTGTGCACCATACTTACCTACGATATTTGTATAATACCTTCTTGCGTCATCAAGCCAATCTCTGTCAAAATTAACTTCATCAGCAAATATAGTGCCGTCAAGAGCACCAAAAGTGCCAAAAGCATCAGCAGAAAACAATGTAGAGCTGCTTTCATCAAATGTAACCATTGATTCAGGCCAGTGCACCATAGGTGCCATTACAAAACGCAAACTGTGCTTTCCTGTATTAAAGGTATCACCCTCTTTTACAACAATTGACTGAAAATCCATACCTTCAAAAAACTGTTTTATCATTTCAAAGGTCTTGCTGTTTCCTATCAGCTTTACATCAGGGTACTTTATTATCAGATCTCCTATTACAGCACAGTGATCCGGTTCCATATGGTTAATAACTATATAATCAAGACTTCTGCCGTTAAGAACATAAGTGATATTTTCAATAAACTGCCTGCTTATAGAATAATCAACTGTATCAAGAAGTACAGTTTTTTCATCCATAATTAAATATGAGTTATATGAAACACCATTTGGTACAGGGAAAATATTTTCAAATAAACTTATTCTTCTGTCGCTTCCGCCAATCCAATATATATCATCCAGAACTTTTCTTACACAATACATATTAACTCTCCCTTTCTTCTGTAATAATAATTCTCAGATACCATTTATTCTACTATTATCATTATATTTTGTCAATACTTTGTTAAAATATATACAAAAAAAATAAAGTATACAAATATATTTTTATTTTGCTTAAACCTTTTGTATTCTATAAATTATTACAGCCGCCTGTCTAAGATATAAAAATGCCTTAGACAGGCATATTAACTGCATTATATCTCAACATCAAAATTTATCTTTCTTTTGCTTCCACTTTTGTGCGGTTGCCTTTCCACCTAGTATGTGCCTTTGTGCCTTATGATATGCAAGTATCTCTCTGACCTTTTCAGCAAGCACAGGGTCAACCTTAGGCAGTCTGTCAACTAAATCCTTATGACAAGTGGATTTAGATATTCCCCACACTTTAGCTGCTGCCCTTATAGTTTTTTTTGTTTCGCAGATATATTTACCTATCTCCAGACATCTTTCTGCAATATCGGCTCTCATTAAAAAAAGCCCTCCTTGTTCAACACTTATTGCATTATATGAACAAGTAAGGACTTTTAGACTTTTAATTATTCAATTCATTTAAAGCCGCTTCCAGTGCCTTTGCAACTTGATCAGGACAGGATGACTTTTTAACACCGCACTTAATTCCTGCAATTTTAGGTATTGCTTCTTCTGCCCTCATTCCTCTTAGCAGTACACTTACTCCCTGTGAATTTCCGCTACAGCCTCCAACTATTCTAACATCATTTATAATATGAGTATTTTCATCAATATCAATAATTGTTTCTCTTGAACATACTCCTTCATTTTTATATGTATACTTCACAATTTTACCTCCTTAATTACTGTATATACGTATAAAAAAAGGACTTCACTCATCAGAAGTCCTTAAAGCGCGAGACGGGATTCGAACCCGCGGCCCTCGCCTTGGCAAGGCGATGCTCTACCACTGAGCCACTCGCGCATACAGCGGCTGAAAGAATCGAACTCTCAATTTTCGCTTTGGAGGCGAACGTTATACCACTTAACCAAGCCGCTATATATGTTGTCACCAACAAATAATATGTTATCACAGTTTTTCCCTTTTGTCAACTATTTTCTTATAAATTTTTCTATAACTCACAATACCTATAACTACTCCTATAACACATCCTGCCAGTACATCTGTAGGAAAATGTACAGCAAAATACAACCTGCTTACAGCCATAAAAAAAGCAAATATTAACAAAAAAATTCCAATCTTCTTTCTACAGCAGAATGCAGCCGCTGCTGCTGCAAAAGCTGCTGCTGTATGTCCTGATGGAAAAGAACCGTCTTTAGGAAGAGCTATAATAATATTATTAAGAATTTCTCCGCTTATTTCAAATGGTCTCGCTCTGTCAATTAAAGGTTTTATTACAATATTTACAGTTACAAATTCAATAAGAAGACTTACAGCCATTGTAATACCGACAGCTCTTGTATCAGGTATTATAATAAATACAACTGTTATTAATATCCATATTAACCCTGCATTTCCAAGGCTTGTTATTACAGTCATTATTTGATTTAACTTTTCACTTTGCAAATTTTCTATAACAAATTTCAAAAAATCTATTTCCCAAGACATATTTAATCTCCCTGCTTAATTTATTCATTTTTCTAATTTTAGTAAAAACTATGTATATTTGTCAATAGCTATTGACATTTTTCACTTTTTTTAATAACATAGTACTTAATAAAAACAAAAAACTACAATTCATATTGTATTAATAAAAGAGGCGATAGCATGAATATATTATTTCTTCTGAAACCAAAAGCTACAATTGTCTACTTGTCGGGCAGCAGCACAATACGTCAGGGAATTGAAAAATTTAAAGCTCATGGTTACACAGCCGTACCTGTCATAGACGATGAGGGCAAATATTTAGGCACTGTTTCTGAAGGTGACTTCCTTTGGGATATTGTTGATAATAACCATTTTGATATAAAAGATAAAGAGCATAAATACATTTATTCCATTATAAGGTCTGAGTACAACCCTGCAATTAAAGTAGATACTTCAATGGAAGACCTTTTTGACCGAATTACAAATCAAAATTTTGTACCTGTCGTAGATGACAGAAATTTCTTTGTTGGTATTATAACCAGAAAAGATGTTATTAATTATTTAAGGGAGAATCAGACGTAAGTTTGATTCTCCCTTTATGCATTTTATTAATATATAGCATTTATTCCTGTATCTTTATCAATTGTATTCACATTATAAAGCACAAGCACATCATCAATATTATTATCATTTACAAATTCACTTACTGAATTTTTATAACTTCTTGCATCAAAAATATATATTTTTTTATAGTGATTAACTAAAAACGGTACAATAGCATTTGCATAGCTATCCTTAGCAATAACAAGGCTTCTGTCAGTTTTCAGGTCATTGTTTGTAATTTCAACAACAGAATTTATATTGTTAAGAAATATTGAGTACTTATCTTTCTTATCTGCATAATCCATATTATATAATGAATTGCTTTTTTTATCGTCATATTTAACATCAATATTAAATTTTTTATTATATATCTTAATAGGCTCACCTTTTATAATATCATTGTAGTTTAACTTAGAAAAGATAGTTCCCTTAAAATTTTCAACAGTCTCAACCGAATATTCATTTCTGCTTACAGGGGTAAACCCTTTCTCATCACAATACTTAACATAGGCATAATATGCCCCATCCATAGTCCAGTGATGATCCAGTTTAAAATATAGCTGTTCCTTATCCTTGTTTTCATTTAATATGTCATAAACATCCACACAATTCATATTTACATTTGAATAATATCTATCAATTGTTTTAAGCTGGCTTAATGGTTTTGCAGCCCTTGGCAATTTGTTTTCATATATACAAACCTGTGTGGGCACAAGCATAAAATCAGCTTTAACATTTATGCTGTCCTGAAACTTATTAAGATTATTAATTATTCTATCTGTATTTTCAGGCTTCTCATAGTCTTCTATATAGTAGCTGTCATCAGCAATATAAATATTGTTTATATATTTACTTTTCAATACTTCAATTTCAAATTCCGTTTTCATATTGACAAGCTGCTCTCTTAACGGAAAATGATCATTCAAATATGCTGAAATTTCAGACATATAATTGCCGTTTAAAATATCTTCAGACACAGGAGACGGAAAATTTGTAAGACTTCTGTTCTCATTTTCAGAAAAATCAGATTTAGGCAATATAAGAAAAGCTGCAGCAAAACAAATAACAATTACTGAAATAATTGCTGCATTTATTTTAACCATTATTAAATACACCTCCTAAAATCTGAAATATAAAAATGGGTTATAGCTTGAACTTACAATATAAGCAGCAGATAAAATAAATCCTGCAATATAAATCAATGAAACTACCCAATTTAATATTCCCTTTTCAAGTTTTTTGTTAAAAAAAGAATACACAGGTGTTGAAAAAACAATGCCCATTACTAAAATAACTATATTATTTTTTAAAACAAATAAAAACTCACTGTCAATAATACAATTATTTCCATTAAAAATCATTATATTTATATATTCTTTAAGTACAGAAAAATCTACTATTCCAAAAATTGTAAAACCAACTACAACTACAACTAAAGTATAAACTCTGCTTAAAACGCCTGTTTTATCCTTGTTAAGCAGATTTCCTAACCCAAGTCTTTCTGCTACTGAGAAAAATCCGTGCCACATTCCCCATATAACAAAATTCCAATTAGCTCCGTGCCACAAACCTGTACAGAAAAACACAATTATAAGATTAATATATGTTCTTATATTTCCCTTTCTGTTACCCCCCAATGGGATATAAAGATATTCTTTAAACCACGTTGAAAGAGAAATATGCCACCTTCTCCAGAACTCCCTAATGCTTTTTGAAATGTATGGATAATTAAAGTTTTCAAGAAATTCAAAACCAAACATTTTTCCAAGACCAATAGCCATATCTGAATAACCGGAAAAGTCAAAGTATATTTGCAATGAATAGCAGACTGCACCAAGCCATGCCGTAGCTACAGACATTGACTGATAATCCATATTTGTAATCATTGACCATACAGCACCGACATTATTTGCAATAAGTACTTTTTTAAATAGTCCTGTTAAAAATCTCTTTACACCTGAAGAATACTTGTCAAAATTAATCTCTCTTTTGTCAATTTGTTTTTCAATATCGTGATATTTAACAATTGGTCCCGCTATCAGCTGAGGGAAAAATGAAATATATAATAAAATACTGCTTAACTTTTTCTGAGCAGGGGTATTGCCTCTGTATACGTCAATAACATAACTCATAGCCTGAAATGTAAAAAATGAAATACCTATGGGCAAATGTATAATAGGTACTTCAATGTTAAAATTAAAAACAGAATTAATGCTTTCAACAAAAAAGCCTGTGTATTTGTAAACAAATAATAAGGCCAGATTTATAAATACAGATATACTTAAAAACAGCTTTTTATGCCTGTTGTACTTATCCATTAACAAAGCAAGTCCATAGTTAAAAACTATGGACAAAAGCATTAATATAACAGCTTTTGGTTCTCCAAAAGCATAAAATAAAATACTCGCTGTTATTAATATAATATTCCTGATTTTTATATTTTTACATAAAGCATAAGGAATACAAACCAACGGCAAAAAGAAAAATATGAATTCCACACTAGAAAATACCACTTTAAACCCTCACTATGAAATAGAATCTTTAACTATTTTATTCATATCAGAAGCATTATCTGATATAATAACATAAACAAAATTACCTTTTGTTTTAACTCTAGCAGCCTTCACCAGTTTAGCCTCTTCAGGCAAATCATAATTTGAAAGCTCTTCATACTTTTGTTTAAGAGCATTGTTTACTGCTTCAATATATGTTTTCCTTTTATCATTATCCTCGCATTTAAACATTATTATTGTTTCAGCAGATTTAGGATCTTCACTCTGTGCAAAAACATATTCTTTTAGCTCTGAAACATCTATACCATAATAATTTGAAATATAACTGTCATTCATTTCAACAAGAGTACTGTCAGACATAGGAGAAATACCACTGTAAACTGTACTTACATTTATATTATCACCCTTTGCATTGTCGCAGCCTGCAAGCATACAAATTATAATAAATGACACAAATATACTAAAAAATCTTTTCATACTTATTCCCCCCTTATAATTATTTACTTAATTTTCAGCTAACGCCAGCTTTTCAAGAAATGGTACCCACACTTCACTGTATGCTTTATCATTATGATGTACAAATTTATCACTTGAAAGCTCAGGAGCAAGTGATTCACCAAATTCACCTGCCAAATCCAGATATGTAATTCCCCATTCATCTGATTTCTCTTTAAGTTTACTATCAAATTCTTTTATTGTAGCATTACTGAAAATAGCAGTTTCCTTTTCAGCTGTACATGGAGTAATATTTATGATATATATTTTACTCTCAGGCACAGCAGTTTTAATTCCTTGAATAAGTTCACCGTATCTGTTTAATAATTTGTCTATTGAATATCCGGGAGATCCCAAACCATTCATTTCATTTATACCAAGATTTATAAAAATTCTCTTAGGCTTTATCTGTATCAGCGTATCACATATATTCTGTGACTTTCCCTGATACATAGGTCCATTGTTATCATCTAACGCTGAACTTATTCCCCAAGAGACTTTTGAAAGAAAAATAACATTATTAAGCCACTCAGGTGCGGTTTTCTTTGAAGCATACGTAGCAAAACCTGACATAATACTATCTCCCATGAACACCTGACCGCTGTAAAAATCCTTTACTTTCTGAGCTGCTGCCACCGCATCAATTGTAGTAGTCTCTGTTGTCTCATCATCACCCGATGTAGTAATTTCATCTGTTGTACTTTCACTTTCAGCATCAGCATTTCTTGCTTGTGTCACTGATGTACTGTTAATATTATTATCTTTATGTTTCTCCGCTCTTATACCATCTATAATGATTGATAATCCTATTATCATAACCAATATAGACAACAGCCAATATACTCTGTTAGCTCTCTTATTCATATATCCCCCTGAAAAATGCAGTTAATATTCCAAGGCGCATCTGTCAATTATGGCATCTTCAACTCTCAGCTTAGGTTCCCAATCAATGGTCTTTTTTGCAAGTTGGATGTTGGCATAACTACCCCCTATATCACCTATACGTCTTGGTCCGATTATTGTATTTATTTTTTCACCTGTTATATTTTCAAATGCAATTAAAAATTCTTTGACAGTAACATCAACACCGCTTCCGACATTTAAACTCAGATAGTTTGTATATTCAGCACCGGCTTTTTCAAAAGCTGTGTCAAAGTTAAGTGCTGCCTTAACATTAGCCATTGCCAAGTCAGTAATGTGTATATAATCCCTTATACATGTGCCATCTCTTGTAAGCCAGTCATCTCCATTTATCACAAATGACTTTTCTTCATTATTAAGAATTTTAATAAGAATTTCTAAAAGATTTGAACCTGTTTTCATAGGCAAAGAATGTGTTCTTGATTTAAAGAAATGATCAATACCAACGGGATTAAAAAATCTCAGGCTGATACACTTCATATCATAGGCATTGCAGAAGTCCCTCATCATCATTTCAAAAATATACTTTGAGCGTCCAAATGGACTTCTTGGTTTTAACGGCGAACGTTCAGTAACCATAAATCCCGGCACATCATCATACACAGAAGCACTTGAAGCAAAAATTATTTTCTTTATTCCCTTATCCTTCAACAAATGTACAAATGTCAGTGAACCAACTACATTCTGAGAATAAAATTCAAGAGGATGCTTTACAGACTGTGCTACAGCAGAAATCATTGCCGAATGTATTACTACTTCTATATCTTTATGTTCATCAAGTATCTTTGAAACATCGTCTAAATTTGTTATATCACATTTATAAAAATAACAACCGGGTAAGCTATAATTTTCAATGTCACCTGCATTGTCCAGTATTACTGCCTCAATATTATTGTCAGATAATGCATAAGCAATATTGCGGCCAATAAAACCACAGCCTGTCAGCATAACTTTCATAGTCTTTACCTCCGTAACCCTAAAAAAATGATATTATTATTGTAAGCCTTTTTATAAGAAATTTCAACACAAAAATTAAGATTTTTGCAAAAAAACAAGACTGCACAAAAGCAGTCTTATTTCTTAAAGTTTTTTATCACTTTTTACAATTAAACTTTGTCTGCTTCAGTTATCATAAAATTAATTTTTAAATTACACGCTCTCTTCAAAAAGTTTTGCAGTTTCCTCAAGCAGTTTCCTTATTTCAAGATGCTGAGGACAGTGATTTTCACATTTTCCGCATTTTATGCACTCTGAGGCAAGTCTTCTTCCATTAGCGTATCTTCTGTAATACATCCCCGCATTTCCCATATTATGTGTAAGTTTATATGTATTAAACGCAGAGAAAAACTCCGGTATTGGTATACCCATAGGGCAGTCTTCGGTACAGTATCTGCATTTAGTGCAGCCTATTGCAGCGTTTTTTTCAATTATTTCCCTTACGCTTTCTATTATATTTTTCTCACTATCATTAATAGGAACAAACTTGTCCATAAAACTTATATTATCTTCTAATTGCTCAATATTACTCATTCCGCTTAAAACAATCATTACACCTTCAAGAGAAGCCGCATATCTCATTGCCCAGGAAGCATTAGAGTTTTCAGGAGCATACTCTCTAAACAGCTGTTCTCCCTCAGTAGGCAGATTTATAAGGCTTCCGCCCTTATTAGGTTCCATAACAATAATGTCTTTACCATAACTTCTTGCAACTTTATAGCATTCCTCTGCTCTCACACTGGGGCTTTTCCAGTCCAAATAATTAATTTGCAGCTGAACAAATTCCACCTCAGGATGTTTTGAAAGTATTTTATCCAAAAGCTCAGGTTCATCGTGAAAAGAAAAACCAAAATGCTTTATTTTACCTTCCTTAACTTTTTCAGCAATGAATTCAAAACCGCCGTACTCTTCTGTCTCAGCAAAACTCTTCTTCCATATATTATGCAGCAAATAGTAATCAAAATATTCCACACCGCATCTTTTAAGCTGTGTTTCAAAAAATACGGGGTAATCATCACCGCTTTTTACCCTGACAGTAGGCATTTTGTCGGCAATAAGAAAGCTTTCTCTTGGGTATCTTTTAACCAAAGCCTCCCTTAAAGCCTCCTCACTTTTTTCTTCATGATATGGATAAGCTGTGTCAAAATAGTTAAACCCTCTTTCCATAAACCTGTCAACCATTTTCTTGACCTGCTCCATATCTATATTTTTGAAATCACCTTCTGCATTCAGCGGCAGTCTCATAAATCCAAAACCAAGCTTTTTCATAATCATTCCCCCTTTTTTTATTTCACGCATATTTTTGACAAAATTTCATATTTATTTCTAATCATAGTATAACATCTTTATTCTATAAAATCAATTTTATAAAACACTT
Organism: uncultured Eubacteriales bacterium; assembly: GCA_905201505.1. Classification (GTDB taxonomy): domain Bacteria; phylum Bacillota; class Clostridia; order Lachnospirales; family CAG-274; genus Gallispira. The sequence continues at coordinate 57,492 of CAJKOJ010000002.1, forward strand.
GCAAACTGCACATATTTCCATTAAAATGTATTTATATGTTTAAATTTTAAATATAAAGGAGACAATTTAATGAAAAATAAATCAAACATTGTATTTTTACTTGTTTTAATATCAGGTTTAATAATAGGCAGCTTTTTAGGCACACTTGCTTCAAAAGCACCTTATTGGCTTTCTTGGCTGAATTATGGCAAAACTATTGGCTTTACACAGCCCTTTGTCCTTGATTTAGGCTTTTTATTTTTACAGTTTGGATTTCATTTGAATTTTACTATTGCAGGAATATTTGGAATGCTTATAGCAGGCATTGTTTATAAGAAATGTTTTTAGGAGGTAAAACTTTATGGATATTATATTAGCGTCAGGCTCACCAAGACGTTCCGATTTAATGAAGCAAGTAGGATTTGATTTCAGAGTTTCCACATGCAATACAGACGAAAGCTATGCAGGTGATATGACACCTTCAGAAATCGTTATGGAACTTGCATTGAGGAAAGCAGATGCTGTTTTTGATAAAGAAATGCCTGAAAATGACACTGTAGTTGTTGCGGCAGATACCGTTGTTGCTTTAGATAATGAGATTTTAGGCAAACCCAAAGACAGAAAAGATGCAATAAGAATGCTTTCAGAGCTTTCAGGCAGGAAACATCAAGTTTATACAGGAGTTGCTCTTTACTATTATGTAAACGGCAAAGTATCCGTTGAAAATTTTGCAGACTGTGCCAATGTATACTTCAGAGAACTTTCCTCTGAAACTATTGAAAACTATGTAGACAGCTGGGAACCTATGGATAAAGCAGGAGCTTATGGTATACAGGGCTTAGGAGCCATACTTGTTGATAAAATTTACGGAGATTATTATACAATCGTCGGTCTTCCAATAGCCAAAGTTTATAGCTCTATAAAAAAATATTTGTAGATTTTTAATTTAAAGGACAATTACTGAACTTTCAGCAATTGTCCTTTTATTATAATTATTTAATCATATTATAAACATTGTTCATAAGAACAGCCATCTGTGCTCTTGTTATATCAGATTTTGGATCAATAGTAACAGCTGATGTACCCTGAACAGCACCTATACTCATAAGTCCTGCCACAGCTTCTCTGTATTCAGGATCTATGCTTTCAGTATCTGTATATTTATCCAGTATAGAAAGATCTGTATCCATTTTTATACCTTTTAATTTAAGACCATTATATACCATAGCCATTATTTCTTCACGTGTTATATTGTTTTTAGGATTAAATTTATTATTTACAATACCTACTGTAAGTCCATTATTTTTAGCAATACTTACATAATTATAAAAATAATCAGACAATTTAACATCATCAAAATTACCGCTAGGCTCCATATTCTCTAAACCAAGCATTTTAACAAGCACTATTGTAAAGTCAGCTTTTGTACAATTATCATCTGGAGCAAATTTTCCATTACCTCTGCCCACAATAAACTGCTTTGATGCCATATTTTCAATAGCTTCTTTTGCCCATGGTCTTTCATTAATATCATTAAAACTTACATGCTTATAACTGTTCTCAGTAGTTGCTTCTGATGTTGATTCTGACGCAATTTCTCTGTAATGTTTGTCAGGATTGTCCTTTACATCAACCAGAAGTTCATATACCTCACCTCTGTTGCTTTTAAATATAATATAGCCTACGCCTTTAGCCTTTGCATATACCTCTCCATTCTTATCGGCAGACAGAATATTTCCCTTAAATGATTCAGCTTTGGCATCTTTAATCTTACCGTCTATATGCCTTTCATAATCAAGATCTTCCCCCACTCTCATTGTTATTTCATCAATTGAATAATCCTCATCAACATATATAACAAATTTGTAATCATATCTTGTACCGTTTGCATATATTTCTGTTTTGCCTTCCCTTCTTGCAACGATTTCATTTTTATTATTGTCAACATAAGCAACGTCTGTATCTTCTGAATGCCACTTATAAGAATCAAAATCACTGTCAAGGAATTTTTCAACATCTACCCTGTCACCTTCATCCATATATAAAGGCATACTCTCATCACTGTAATTGTGATTTATAGGATGTTTACCGTCAGTTTCCCTTACTCTTATATTAAACTGATAATAGTATTCCCCATTCTTAGCCTTAACAACAGCATGTCCATCTCTACGCTTTGCTGTTACATATCCATCATCATCTACAGTTACAATTGAATGGTCACTTGAAGACCAGTCATAGTGAGATGGTGAACCATGTCTTATATATGTACCCAGGTCTTTTTCCTCTTCCTCATAAAGAGTTATATCCCTTGTATCTGTAGTGTCACTGTCATTAACCTGTATGTTAAATACATAATCATATACCCCTCTGCCATATACGGTAGTATGACCGTATTCCTCAGCAGTTACAATACCATTTTGATTTACAGATACAATATCATCATTATTTGAATCCCAGCTTAATTTACCTGGATCTATACTGATATATGTGCCTAAATCTTTTGTATCCCCTACTTGTAAAGTAAGGTGTATAACAGACGGAGTTGTGTGTCCTCCTCTGTTAGGCTGTACAGCAGTTGTGGTTTCTGTTGTTTTTTCAACTTTCTTTGTTGTAGTTTCTGTTGTTGATTCAACCTTCTTTGTTACAGTTTCAGTTGTAGTTTCTGTTTTTTTAGTTGTGGTTTCTGTTCTCTTGGTTGTAGTTTCCTGCTTATCAGTAGTTGCTTCAGTTGTTATAACCTTTTTTGTTGTTGCTTCAGTAGTTGCTTCAGTTGTTTCCTCAGTTGTAGATTCAGTAGTTATAGTAACAGGATTACTTGTTATTGTGGTGTTTTTTGCTGCACCTGCAGGAACTGCGGTTCCCAAAACAGTTACAGCAAGTATCAATGCAATTTTTTCTTTTAATTTCATTTTTATCCCCCTCTTTTGTTATAAAAGTTATAATAGTTATTATGTTATAATTATACCATAAGCGACTGCATATAGCAATCTTTTTAAAACAAAAATTAATCTACTTTAATAATATTCAAAATTTTAAGTACAAATTGCAGTTGCATTAAATTAAATTTTATGTTAAAATAGATTTGTAGATTTCATAAAGCCTTTAAGGCTGAAAAATCCCCC
>CAJKOJ010000003.1 GCA_905201505.1 uncultured Eubacteriales bacterium
TTTGCCCAGATAGCTCAGTTGGTAGAGCAGAGGACTGAAAATCCTCGTGTCGGCGGTTCAATTCCGTCTCTGGGCACTTTTTTATGTGAAAAATCAGTACAGGAAAAGTCTTGTACTGATTTTTTTGTATTAAGGAAATTTAAAGGCTTTGTAATAATATGCTGAATTAAATAACATAAGCTTATAATAAATCATATTATACATAAAATATTTATGTAAATTCCCACTAAACTACTTGACATTATTATACTGAAGTGGTACTATAATAAATACCGAGGAAAACACTCGGAAATAATTATAAAGACGGTGATTAGAAATGAAAATATCCACGAGGGGACGATATGGATTAAAGGCTATGGTGGATATTGCAGCTAACTGCAAGGAAGGCTGTGTTTCGCTTAAATCTATTGCAGAAAGAACTAACCTTAGTGAAAGCTATCTTGAACAGCTTATTGCTCAGCTTAAAAAAGCGGGGCTTGTTAAAAGTACAAGAGGTGCTAACGGCGGTTATATTTTGGCTAAAAATGCAGAAGATATTTCAGTAGGAGATATCCTCAGAGTTGTAGAAGGACCGCTGGAGCTTGTGGAGTGTCTTTCGGGCAAAGAAACCTGCGGTTTGGGTGACTGTAGCTGCTGTGCTACAAAAGATGTGTGGGCAAAGTTAAGCGACAGTGTAAGTGAAACAGCTGACAATATAAATTTATCTGAATTAATTTAAGGAGTTGAATATATAATGGAGTATTATTTTGACAATGCGGCTACTACACAAGTAAGACCTGAAGTAGCTAAGGAAATTATACCATATTTTACAGAAAGTTTCGGCAATCCCTCAAGTGTTTATAAAATAGCACAGAAAAACAAAAACGCTGTGGAACACGCAAGAGAACAGGTGGCTAACGCAATCGGTGCAGAAGTAAATGAAATATATTTTACAGCAGGTGGTTCAGAAGCCGATAACTGGGCTATTAAGGGAATTGCAGAGAGCTATGCAAATAAAGGCAAGCATATTATTACATCTTGTGTTGAGCATCATGCGGTACTGCATACTTGCGAATATCTTGAAACAAAGGGATATGAAGTGACATATCTCCCTGTTGATGAGTATGGTATGATAAGCCTTGAGGACCTTAAAAATGCAATTAGAGAGGATACTATTCTTATTACAATAATGTTTGCAAACAATGAAATAGGCACAATTCAGCCTATTGCAGAAATTGGAAAAATTGCACATGAACACGGAATATTATTCCATACAGATGCTGTACAGGCTGTATGTCACGTTGAAATTGATGTTAAAGCTATGAATATAGATATGCTTTCAATGAGCGGTCACAAGTTTTACGGACCTAAAGGCATTGGGGCATTGTATATAAGAAAGGGAATTAAACTTAATCCCCTTATACACGGCGGAGCACAGGAGAGAAGAAGACGTGCCGGAACAGAAAATGTGCCGGGTATTGTAGGTATGGGACTTGCCGCTGAGCTTGCAGTAAAGGAAATGCCTACAGAAATACCAAGGCTTACTGCTTTAAGAGATAAACTTATTAACGGAATACTTGACAAGGTGCCTTATGCAAGATTAAACGGACACCCTACAAAAAGACTTCCGGGAAATGTTAATATATCATTTGAATTTATTGAAGGTGAAAGTATACTGCTTTTGCTTGACTACAAGGGTATCTGTGCATCAAGCGGAAGTGCCTGTACAAGCGGCTCTCTTGACCCGTCTCATGTGCTCCTGGCAATAGGTCTGCCTCATGAAAAGGCACATGGTTCAGTAAGACTTTCTATGGGTCATTTTACTACAGAAGAACAAGTTGACTATGTAATACAGGAATTACCGCCTATTGTTGACAGGTTAAGACAGATGTCACCATTATACGAAGAGTTTATAAAGAACAAAGGAGAGAAGTAATTATGCAATACAGTGAAAAGGTTATGGATCATTTTATGAATCCGAGAAATGTGGGAGAAATTGAAGACGCAAGCGGCGTTGGTACAGTTGGCAATGCTAAGTGCGGAGATATAATGAAGGTTTATCTTAAAATTGAAAACGGTGTTGTACTTGATGCAAAGTTTAAGACATTTGGCTGTGGTGCGGCTGTTGCTACAAGTTCAATGGCTACTGAAATGATAAAAGGCAAGACTGTTAAAGAGGCTATGGAAATTACAAATAAGGCTGTTATGGAGGCCCTTGACGGACTTCCTCCTGTTAAGGTACATTGTTCATGTCTTGCAGAAGAGGCTTTACGTGCTGCCCTTTGGGACTATGCTGAAAAGAACGGCATTGTTATCGAGGGACTTGAAAAGCCTGTAAATGATATTAGCGAGCATGAGGAAATTCCTGAGGAGGAATAATATGGATAAGGTTGTTGTAGGTATGTCAGGAGGGGTAGATTCTTCCGTTGCCGCCTGGCTTCTCAAAGAACAGGGCTATGATGTCATTGGTGTGACAATGCAGCTTTGGGAGGGAGAAGATGTTGAGGGCAATTGCTGCGGACTTACTGCTGCTGAAGATGCAAGGGCAGTAGCTGCAAAAATAGGCATACCGCATTATGTATTTAACTTTAAACAAGTGTTCAGGGAAAAGGTAATTGATTACTTTATAGACGAATATCTTAATGCGTCAACTCCAAATCCGTGTATTGCCTGTAACAGATATGTTAAATGGGAAGCACTTATGCACAGAGCTATGGAACTTGGTGCAGATTACATTGCAACAGGTCATTATGCCAATATTGTGAAACACCCTGTAACAGGACGTTATACTCTTAAAATGGCGGATAATAAGGATCAGAGCTATGCCCTTTATAATCTTTCTCAGGATCAGCTTGCTCATACACTTATGCCTGACGGAGCTTATTCTAAAAGTAAAATAAGAGAAATTGCTGAAAAAATAGAACTTAGAGTTGCCAATAAACCTGACAGTCAGGATATATGTTTTGTGCCTGACGGTGATTATACAAGGTTTATAAGAGAAAACAGCAATGCTGAAATTATGGAAGGTGACTTTGTAGACTGTGAGGGCAATGTTATAGGCAGACATAAAGGCATTACAAATTACACTATTGGTCAGCGAAAGGGGCTTGGCATTGCTTTGGGTGTGCCTGCGTATGTCACTAAGCTGGATATTGAAAGCAATAGAGTTGTAATCGGCGGTAATGAAGATTTGTTTAAAACACGTGTACTTATTAAGGACTACAATCCTATGGGAATCGGTGAAATAACTGATGAGTTCAGATGCTTTGGCAAGCTCAGGTACAATCAGCAAAAGGCACCTTGTGTAATAAGACCTAAGGGGGAATATATTGAGGCTGTCTTTGATACTCCTCAAAGAGCTGTCACCCCGGGGCAGGCTGCGGTGTTTTATGATGATGAGTTTGTTGCAGGCGGAGGTATTATTGTTTCTGACTAATATTTATAAAAAAGCGGCATCACAAATTGATAAAACAATTTGTGATGCCGCCTTTTATTTTTATTTATTTAAGCTTTAGCAGAATTTACTTTTTGTGTAAGGGCTTTTAAACCGCTTATTGAAACAATTATGCCGAGAATAAATAATGCAACTGCAAAAGCAAGCTGTAAAATATCTCCGCTCATATTGTTTGTAGACGATGTAACTACACCTGTAAACTTAGTATAAATTGTTATGCCAAGCATTGAAAGTGTAACCAAAAGCATAATTATCATAGGAACCCAAAGCATCCAGCCTTGTCTGTTAGTCTTTTTAAAGAATACAGCACAGGCAATAAGTGCAAGAGCTGATAAAAGCTGGTTTGCTGAGCCGAATAACGGCCATATATCCTTATAGCCGACTTTTGCAAGGGCAAAGGCAACGGCTAATGTAATAAATGTTGAGAAATATTTGTTTGTACAAAGTTTTGCACCAGCACTCATATTCTCTTCGTCTATATCTGCATCAATGAAGAATTCCTCAAAAGCAAGTCTTCCTACTCTTGCAACAGAGTCAAGAGAAGTAAGGGCAAAGGCTGAAACAGAAAGTGTTATAAGTGTCATACTTATACTTTCCGGAATGCCTATTTTAACAAGAAAACTTGCAACACCTGTAGCAAAAATAGCAGGCTGTGTCATATCCGGTATAACTCCGCCCTTTGCAATAGCTCCTACAGCAATAAGTGCAATAACTGCAAGCATACTTTCCATAAGCATTGCACCAAATGAAACAGGGAGCATATTTTTTTCGTTCTTAATCTGCTTAGACGCTGTACCTGATGAAACAAGTGAATGGAAGCCTGAAACGGCACCACAGGCAATTGTTACAAAAAGGTATGGGAAAATAGTCTGTCCTTCTACATTCCAGCCGTTAAAAGGAGCAAGCTCCATAGTTGGGTTTGCAATAAGTACACCAACAACTGATGCAAGTATCATTGCAACAAGAAGATAACTGTTAAGGTAATCTCTTGGCTGGAGTAAAATCCATACAGGTGCTATAGATGCAATTGCTATGTAAATGAAAACTATAATATGCCATACACCTGTGCCTAAATAAATAGGGAACAGAAGTCCTACAGCAATGCAAGCTACAAGTATAATGATTGCAACAAGGGTATTAACCCATTTGTTAGCCTTTGTCTTTCTAAGATAAAATCCAAGTCCCAGAGCTGCAAATATAAAAAGTGTGCTTGTCATAGCAACCTGACCGTTAGCAGCAACTGTTGCACCTTCACTTGTAAAGCCGTTAAATGTCTTGCACACAACGTCAGCAAATGCCGCAACTACAAGTATTGAAAATAACCAGGTAAAAAGCATAAAAAGTTTTTTGCCTATTTTACCGATATAGAGCTCAATGATATAGCCTATTGTTCTGCCCTTGTTTTTAACAGAAGCATACATTGATGCAAAGTCCTGAACTGCACCAAAGAATACACCGCCTATTAAAATCCAAAGCAATACGGGAACCCAGCCGAATATAGCCGCCTGAATAGGACCGTTTATTGGGCCTGCACCTGCAATAGAAGCAAATTGGTGTCCAAAAACTACGTTAGTGTCTGCAGGAACATAGTCTACACCGTCTTCCAGTTCATAGGCAGGAGTTTTTGCATTTTCATCAATCCCCCAAAGATTGGCAAGGTATCTGCCGTAAATCAGGTAAGCTCCGCCTAATACAATGATTGCAATAATCATCATAATTAAACCATTCATAATGTTTCCTCCTTAAATATTTATTTATAAATTATACGATGTTATTTTACACCTGTTAAATGTAAAATTCAATAAAAAATTAAGAAAAAATTACAATTTTTTTCATATTATTATTTTTTTTGATAAATTATATTAATTATAAAAGAAAAGAATAAAAATATAATAAAAAATCTTATACTTTAAAAAAAATGTTATTCGTGATATAATAAGGCATTAATTATATTGTGCTGAGGTAAAGCTATGCTGTACAAAGATGTGGTCTTTTTGAATAAAAATTATGACATAATAATCGGTGATATAAAGACAGAGCAGGGTCTGGTATCTGAGATAAATGAAAAGGGTGAAGGGAACAGCAAACCTGTGCTGCCTTTATTCACAGATATACATATTCACGGCGGATATGGTGTGGACATTATGAATGCTGTAAGCGATGAAATTATATTTCTCAGTAAAAAGTTATATGGCGGGCATATAGGAGCATATATGCCTACAACTGTTGCAGGAGATTATAATAATATAATAAAATGTGCAAAGGAAATCAGGCGTGCAGCTGAAAACAAAAGTTATGCCGAAATAGTGGGGATACACATTGAGGGGCCTTTTATTTCACGTCAATATAAAGGAATAATGGAGGATAAATATATTGTCCCCTGTGATATAAAGCTGTATAAGGATATTAAAGAAATAATGGGAGATCTTAAAGTGAGATTTACTATTGCTCCCGAATGCGAAGGTGCGGAGGAGTTTTGCAGATATGTGACTGAAAATGGAGATTACATATCACTCGGACACAGCGGAGCAACCTTTGAACAGTGCAGAAAGCTTAAAGAATCAGGTGCAGGAAGTTATACACATTTGTTTAATGCTATGAGGGGAATTCATCATAGAGAAACGGGTATTGCAGGTGCGGGGCTTCTTGATGATAATTATGTTGAGGTTATATGTGACTATGTGCATATTTCTAAGCATTGTGCTGAGATAATTGCACGGCTTAAGGCTGATAAAATTGTTCTTGTAACAGATGCAATGGAAGCAATGGGCTGTGAAAACGGTAAATTTATATTCTGCGGCAAAGAAGTGACTGCTGATGATTGTTCTGTAAGAGACAGTAAAGGAGTGCTTGCCGGCAGTAAACTTACAATGGAAAGGGCTGTAAAAAATATGGCTGAAATAGTGGGGTTAAAGGCAGCAGTCAGGATGGCTGCAGAAAATCCTGCAAAGCTGATTGGACTGGATAAGTACGGATGTATTGATATAGGAAGGAGAGTGAAAATATGAAGATAGGCAAGCTTCCCAACAGTTTGTTGGAAAAAATAGTAATTGAGCCGATTAACAGGCATAGTACAGAAAGAAAAGAAGTACTTTTAAAGCCGTCTGTAGGTGAGGATTGTTCTGCTCTTGATATGGGTAATAATATCTGCCTTTTGTCAACAGATCCGATTACAGGTGCAGTTGAGGACATAGGAAAACTGGCTGTACACATCAATGCAAATGATATAGCCTCAAGCGGAGGAGAGCCTGTTGGAATTATGGTTACAGCTCTCCTGCCTGTAAATATTACAGAAGGTGAAATTTCAAAAATTATTGAAGACTTATACAGTGAGGCTAAAAAAGTAAATATAGCTGTTCTGGGAGGTCATACTGAAATTACGGATGTAGTAAATAAGCCTGTTTTAAGCTGTACTGTTGTGGGAAAGACAAAAAGACTTATATCTTCGGGCGGTGCAAAAGCAGGCGACTGTGTTGTTATGACAAAATATGCAGGTATGGAGGGAACCGCTATTTTTGCTAATGATAAAGCAGATATGTTATGTAATATTGACAGAGATGTAATTGAAAAAGCCAGAAAACTAAGCAATTGCCTTTCTGTAATAAAGGAAGGAGAAATTGGAGCGGCACTTGGTGCACATGCAATGCATGATGTAACAGAAGGAGGCATACTTGGTGCTTGCTGGGAAATTGCTGACTGTGCAGGGCTTGGTATAGAAGTTTATGCTGAGAATATACCTGTGCTTGATGAAACTAAGATTATATGCAAGGCTTTAGGTGTTGATTATCTCAGGCTTATATCAAGCGGTTCAATGCTTATTGTATGTGAAAACGGTGAAGAAATGACAAAGGCTATTTCAGAAAAAGGAATCAAGGCAAGTATAATAGGTAAAATTACAAAGGGAGAGAAGTTTATTATATCAGGCGGCGAAAAAAGTGTGCTCAGTGAGCCGGGCACAGATGAGCTTTATAGGGTGTAGAGATGTAATGTGAATAAAAAGATTTTGGCTTACTTTACTTGAATATTTGAGCGGATTATAGTATAATATAACTATCTATGTATGGAGGCGAAAGATATGTGCGGTTTTTGTGGTTTTACGGGAAACCTTGAAAATAGAGAAAATGTCATTGAAAATATGATGAATAAAATTATACACAGAGGTCCTGACAGCGGTGGTGTACATTCTGATGAAAAAGTGACTTTAGGCTTCAGACGTCTTAGTATCATTGGTCTTGAGGACGGATCACAGCCTATTTATAATGAGGACAAGTCTGTAGTTATTGTATTTAACGGTGAAATATATAATTATCAAATACTTAAAGATGACCTTATTGCAAAGGGGCATACATTTTATACTCATGCAGATACGGAGGTACTTGTTCATTTGTATGAGGAAAAGGGCGAGGATATGCTCAATGATTTAAGGGGTATGTTTGCTTTTACAATATATGATATGAATGAAAATAAACTCTTTGCTGCAAGAGATTATTTTGGTATTAAGCCATATTACTACGCACAGGTAGACGGTGAATTGCTTTTTGGTTCAGAGATAAAAAGCTTTTTGCCTTACCCTAAATTTGAAAAAGAGGTTAATACCCTTGCTTTGGAAAATTACCTCACTTTTCAGTATTCAGTCCTTGATGAGACATTCTTTAAGGGAGTATATAAACTGAAGCCTGCACACTATCTGATTTATAAAAACGGAGAACTTGAAATCAAGAGATATTGGCAGCCTAAATTTGAACCTGAAAAAGATATTGTTGCTGATCCTGCAAACGGAAAAAAATTACAGGACGCTATTCAGGATGTTGAGGATGTTATGCTTGAATCTGTTGGTATGCATACTGTTGTCAGTGATGTTGAGGTTGGTTCCTTCCTTTCAAGCGGTGTTGATTCCAGCTTTGTTGCAGCAACATTTAGAAATGGTATGGACAAGGAAAGCGGTAAAACCTTTACAGTTGGTTTTGACTATGAAAAGTATAATGAAATAGGATATGCACAGGAACTTTCAAAATATGTTGGAATAGAAAGCAATTCTAAAATAATATCAACAGATGAGTATTGGGAAAGTCTTCCTAAAGTTCAGTATCATATGGACGAGCCGTTGGCTGACCCTAGTGCTGTTGCTTTGTATTTTGTAAGTAAGCTTGCAAGAGAAAAGGTAAAGGTTGCATTGTCCGGTGAGGGTGCAGATGAATTTTTTGGCGGTTACAATATATATGAGGAGCCTATGGCACTTGCGCCTATGAAAATTTTACCTAAGCCTGTCAGGAAGGCTATTGCTAAAGTTGTTGGAGCTATACCTTTTAAGTTTAAAGGTAAAAATTATTTCAGACGTGCTGCCCTTGATGTAGAAGAAAGATTCTACGGAAACGGAAATCAGATGTTTGGTAAAAAAGAAAGAGAAGAAATACTAAAGAATCCAAGCGGTAAGTATGACCACACTGAAATAACAAAGCCTTATTATGACTTTTGTGAAAACCTTGATGATGTGACAAAGATGCAGTTTATTGATTTGAATTTGTGGATGGTAGGGGATATTCTGCTTAAAGCTGATAAAATGAGTATGGCAAATTCACTTGAAGTTAGGGTTCCTTTCCTTGATAAAGAGGTTTTTAATGTAGCGAGAAAACTGCCTACAGATTACAGAGTGAACAGAAGAGCAACAAAGTATGCTTTTAGAATGGCCAGTAAAAAGTATCTTCCTGAAGCGACTGCTACAAAGAAGAAACTTGGATTCCCTGTACCTATAAGAGTATGGCTGAAAGAGGACAAGTATTATAATATTATTAAAGAAGCCTTTACATCTCCTGCGGCAGAGAAATATTTTAATACTGATAAAATAATGAAGTATCTTGATGATCATAGGGCAGGAAAGGGAGATTACAGCCGTAAGGTATGGACTGTATATATGTTTCTTATATGGCACAAAAGATTTTTTGAGGACGAGGCGGCATAAAGTTATATTGAGCGTAAAGTCACATATAGCTTAATTAAGCAATAAACTATATTTTGATTATAATTTTAAAGGAGGAAATAAAAATGGATTGTATATTTTGTAAAATAGCTAAAGGCGAAATTCCGTCAACTACTGTGTATGAGGATGATGATTTTAAGGTAATACTTGATATTAATCCTGCAAATATAGGACACAGCCTTGTTATATGCAAGCATCACTATGCAAATATATTTGAGATGCCTGAGGACCTTACTGCAAAGGCTTTTGTTGTGGCTAAAAGAGTTGCTGCAGCTGTTGAAAAGGCAACTGCCTGTGATGGTATAAATATATTGCAGAACAATGGTGAAATTGCAGGACAGACCGTTTTCCATTTCCATATTCATATATTGCCTAGATTAAAGGGCGACCTCGTTAATATTCATTTTGGCGGGTTTAACGCTGAAGAGGACAGAATACAGCAAATCGGCGAAGAAATAAAGAAGAATTTATAAGTTAAATAGACATTTTTAGAAGCAGTTAGTTATATGTTTTAAGTTTAGGAAAGTTTTGGTGAGCATAACAGTTGAAATGAACTTCAGATGATATAACAGCTAAAAGAAAATGGGAGTAAATTCACAATTTCTGAAATATAAGTTTATATAATATAGATAAGAGCAGCTTGCTTATATAGCATAGCTGCTCTTATTTGTTATTTATCTCTTTCTCTGATTAGTTCGTCAATTTTATATTTGTTATACAACATATGCATTGTCATTGCATGTTTAGCGTCTGTTGAATTGTGTCGAGCAATAGCATTTGCAATAGTTCTGTGGGTGGTTATAGTTTCTTCTCTGAGCTGACGTGCAGTAATATTTGCAAACACAGCAACGGAGGTATCTATAATTGGTATAAGTTTTTCTATTACATCATTTCCTGTACAGCGAGCAATTGCTTCATGAAATTTTACATCTTCAAGCATATGGTTTTCACCATTTTTAATCATTTCTTCAACTTTGTCACATCGTTTTATTATTTCTGCTATATCTTTTTCTGTTGCCATATTTGCTGCCATAGCAGCTATTTCAGGCTCAAGTATAATTCTAACTTGAAGCAAATCTCCTGCAAGTTTGTGCTTGTCTTTAGTGAAAGCAAGACCTAAAGGGTCATCACTTACTCCTGTATTGTCAGCTATATAAGTTCCTGCTCCTCGTCTGATGACTAACACATTTCTGCTGACAAGTATACGAACAGCCTCGCGTATTGTGCTTCTTCCTACACCTAAAATTTCTCCCAGTTCAAATTCGTTGGGAATTTTATCATCAACCTGTAAATTGTTTTCAATTATGTATTTGGTTATTTTGTCCGCCGTTTGTTCCGGCAAGGTTTTATTATCATTTGTAAACATAAATTGTCACCGCCTTATAAATAATTATAAAAGTTTTTTAAAATAAAATCAACTAAATTCATCAGATGTTTTAAAACAAATAAGAGACAGTTTTTTTCTGTCTCTTATTTGACGGTATTTATGCAAAAAATGATATAACAAGAGCTACTGCAAAACCGGAAACACCAACAATTGTTTCCATTATTGTCCACGATTTCAATGTGGTCTTTTCATCTATTTGCAAAAGTGATTTTACAAGCCAGAAGCCTGAATCATTAAAGTGTGAGCAAACTGTTGAGCCGCCTGCTACAGCAGCTGTACAACAAGCAAGATATAACGGTGAAAGCTCGCTTACACCCGGGATAGCAGCTACAATACCTGCTGCCATTGTCATTGCTACAGTTGCTGAACCTACTGATATTCTGACAAGTACTGCAATAATAAATGCAACTACAACCATTGGCATTCCGCCGCTTGATACAAGATTACCTATGACATCGCCGAGACCTGAAGACTGAAGCATATATTTTAATACGCCGCCGCAGGCTGTTACAAGCAAAATCATTCCTGTTGGCTCAAGGGATTTTGTCATTACCTTTTCAAGTTCTTCTCTTGAATATCCGTGTTTAATGCCTAAAATTACCATAGCAGCAATTGTTGCAATTGATAAAGCTACAAAAGGCTCGCCTAAAAATGTAAGCACAGGCATAATTGATGAATTCGGGATAAGTAAGTTTGCTACAGTTTTAGCAATAATAAGAACCAATGGTATAAATATTATACCTACTACTGTTCCAAAACTGGGTAGTTTAGATTCTTCATACTCCGGCATTTCAGCTACATTTGCTGGAATTGGTACGTTAATTTTGCTGCCTATGAATGAACCAAATACAGGACCTGCTAAAATCATAGCTACTGTACCGCATATAAGACCGACTATAATAACATAGCTTAAGTCTACACCGAGAAGGCTGGCTACAAGTATTGGTCCCGGTGTCGGGGGTATAAATGCATGACCTACTGCAAGACCTGCTAAAAGAGGAATAACATAATAAAGAGATGATCTTTTTGTGTTTTTAGCAAGGGCAAGAGCAAGAGGTATAAGAATAATAAGTCCTGCATCAAAAAATACCGGCATAGCAATAACAAGACCTGTAATTCCAAGTGCCCATGCTGCCTTTTTTTCGCCAAACCATTTGACAAGTGTGGAAGCAATACGCTGTGCACCGCCTGAAATTTCAAGGACTGCACCAAACATTGAGCCGAGACCTACAAGAAGGGCTATACTTTTAAGTGTGCTGCCTATGCCTTCGCCTACAGAATCAATTATTGTTTGTACGTCCATACCTGAAATTATACCTATAACACAGGCTGAAATAAGTATTGAAAGCATTGCATGAAGTTTAACGCCTATTATAAGTACCAATAATACAGCTAATCCTATCAGGGCCGCAGCAATAAGCTGACTTGTGGGTACGGCTGCTGCTGGTGTGCTTGTCAACAAAGCTAAATTTCCCATAATGAAACCTCCTTTTGATTGTAAATAGTTATATTTTATTATTTAAATAGGCTGTGACAATGGGGAAAATAAGATTTATTTATATATTTATGTCACAGCCTTTTATGGGGGCAAGTAATGAGGTTTATTCCATATATCCGCCTTTCATAGGTGATACTGCATGCTCAGAAAAAATCTTTAAAACTCCTGATTTATATTTTAATTCTTTAGGTGTCCAGTTTTTCTTTCTTTCTTCTAATATTTTATCTACTTCATCTAAAGGCAGTTTTTCTCCTTTAACACCAATAATTCTTAAAATTCTGTTTTTTATATCTATTTCTATTAAATCGTCCTCTTCAATTAAGGCAATAGGACCGCCTTCAGCTGCTTCAGGTGAAATATGACCGATTGCAGGACCCTTTGATGCACCTGAAAATCTTCCGTCTGTAAGGAGTGCGATAGATCTGCTAAGTTCCTCATCAGATGAAATTGCCTCTGTTGTGTAGAACATTTCAGGCATACCGCTGCCTTTAGGTCCTTCATATCTTATAATAACAGCATCACCGGGCTTAATATCCTTGTGTATAACTGCTGCAATTGCATCCTCTTCACAGTCAAAAGGCTTTGCCTTAAGTATTGCATAGTGCATTTCTTTTGGAACGGCACTGTGCTTTACAACTGAACCGTTTGGTGCAAGGTTGCCTTTTAATACGGCTATTGTGCCGTTTTTGCCTATGGGATTGTCTATGCTTCTTATTATGTCTGTTCTTTTTAAGCCTGTTTTGGCTAAGAGTTCATCACAGTGTTCATAATACCCGTTATTTTTTAAATCTTCAAGATTTTCTCCCAATGTTTTGCCTGTAACAGTCATAACACTAAGGTCAAGTAAATCTTTTATCTCTTCCATTATTCTTGGAACACCGCCTGCATAATAGAAGTATTCAGCAGGCCATTTGCCCGCAGGTCTGATGTCTAAAAGGTAGTTTGCATCTGCATGAATTTTGTCAAAGGTTTCTCCGTCAATGTAATAGCCGAATTCATGAGCTATTGCCGGAATATGCAAAAGTGAGTTGGTAGAACCTGAAATAGCTGCATGAATCTTAATTGCATTTTCAAAAGATGACATTGTTACAATGTCCTTTGCATTTATGCCCTTTGATGCAAGTTTTGCGGCTGTTTCCCCTGCTTTATAAGCCATTTTATGGAGGTCATCACATGTGGCCGGCATTAGTGCACTTCCCGGTATCATAAGTCCTAATGCTTCAGCCATTATTTGCATTGTAGAGGCTGTTCCCATAAAAGAGCAGGCACCGCAGCTTGGGCAGGCATTGTGTTTATAATAAGTAAGTTTTTCTTCTGTAATTTCGCCTCTTTGACACATGGCACTATAAGCACCTATCTGTTCCAGTGTAAGAAGATCTGGACCTGCTTCCATTACTCCGCCTGTTATAACTACAGCTGGTATATTAAGTCTGCCTATAGCCATTAGATGTGCGGGAACTGCTTTGTCACAGCTTGCTACAAATACACCGCTGTCAAAAGTTGTGGCGTTGGCGTGAATTTCTATCATATTGCATATAGTATCTCTTGAAGCCAATGAATAATTAATACCGTCGTGACCTTGTGCCATACCGTCGCAAATATCTGTTGCAAAGTATCTTGCGGCTTTAGCACCATTAGAGTTAATGCCTTTTACAGCCTGTTCAACCAAGCCTAAAAGATGTGCACTGCCAGGGTGGCTGTCGCCAAATGTGCTCTCTACAATTACCTGCGGCTTTTCAAGATCATCAACTGTCCACCCCATACCCATTCTCAATGGATCCATTTCAGGAGCTATTGCTCTTACTTTTTGACTTTTTAACATAAATATTCCTCCTTAAATGATTTATACACTTGCATATACATCAGATGTATTTCTTAGTTTTATAGTAACACATCAGATGTATTTAGTCAATATGTTATTTAATTTTTATTAAAAATGACTATTTTTGTGTGGATTAACAGCAATAACATCTGATGTTTTAGTGGAAGTTGCATAAAATTTGTTTGTTTGTGTTTTTAAAACAAACCTGTACAGGGTTAAAAATACAAAATAAATTTTGTTGACCCTATAATAATAAAATTGTATAATAAAGAAAAAACTAAAGAAGGTGATGTTTATGTCTATTGTAAGACCTTTTAGGGGTTACAGACCAACTAAAGAACTTTGTGAAAAGGTAGCAGCACTTCCTTATGATGTAATGACGTCAGAGGAAGCCAGGGAAATGGTTAAGGATAATCCATATTCTTTTCTGCATGTGGATAAGGCGGAAATAGATTTAAGCGAAGATATTGACCACTATTCAGACGAAGTCTATGAAAAAGCTAAAGAAAATCTTTATTCAATGATAAATAAGGGAATATATTTACATGATGAAAAGCCTGTGTTTTACATTTATAAGCTGACTATGAATAATAAAAGTCAGACAGGACTTGTTGCATGTACGTCAATTGATGAATATATTGAAAATAAAATTAAAAAGCATGAGCTGACAAGAGCTGATAAGGAGGAGGATAGAATACATCACGTTGATAGCTGTAATGCAAATACAGGTCCAATCTTCCTTACTTACAGAAGTAAAAAGAGTATAGATGAAATTGTTAATAATTGGATTGGAAACAATTTACCTATATATGACTTTATATCAGATGACGGTATAGGCCATACAGTGTGGCTTGTAGATGATGAAGAAATTATAACAGCTATTATTGAGGAGTTTAAAAGTGTTTCGGCACTCTATATTGCTGACGGACACCATAGAAATGCTTCAGCAGTAAAGGTGGGGCTTAAAAGAAGAAAGGAAAATCCGAATTACACAGGGGATGAAGAGTTTAATTATTATCTTTCTGTAATATTTCCTGACAGTCAGCTTTATATTATGGATTACAACAGAGTTGTAAGGGATCTGAACGGATACAGTCAGGAGGAATTTATAAATAAAATAAGTGAAAAATTTGAGATTTGCAAATACAAGGGTGATGGGTGCTGTAAGCCTTGTGAAAAGCACAGTTTCGGTATGTATTTAAATAAACAGTGGTATATACTAAAAGCTAAGGATTTTGTTATAGATGAAAATGATTCTGTGGCATGTCTTGATGTATCCATATTGCAAAAGGAACTTCTTTCTCCTGTTCTTGGAATAGGAGACCCCCGAACTGACCAAAGAATTGACTTTGTAGGCGGTATAAGGGGACTGAAAGAGCTTGAAAGACGAGTTGACAGCGGTGAGATGAAAGTTGCTTTTTCTATGTATCCAACTACTATGGAACAGCTTATGAATATTGCTGATGATAATAAGATTATGCCTCCGAAGTCTACATGGTTTGAACCTAAATTAAGAAGCGGAATTTTTGTGCATAAGCTTGATTGACAATTATTGCGAAACTTATAAAGATATTACTGCACAGCCGGTAGTATCTTTATTTTTATTAATCAGATTTTTGTGAACATTAAATAAACTTTTGGGGTACACGTGGTTATGAAGGGCAGTCCTGACAGGCGGAATTGACTGTATATATACAATGTATTTATATATCTGTCGGATTTGTCTGATAAATTGTTTAATTAACTGTAATTTTTGACTGATATGGGACAGAATGTTTCAAAAATATTAAGAATAAGGAAAAAACTAAATTTACTATTGCATAAGCAGGGGTAAATCTGTTATTATATAAAATAGTATATTATTGAAACAAACCTAAAAGAATATGAGGTGTAGATAAATGGGTTTTTTAGAAAAAGTATTTGGCTCTTACAGTGACAAGGAAATTAAAAAGATTATGCCTATTGTCAATAAAATTAATTCTCTTGAGCCTGAAATTGAGGCTTTAAGTGATGAAGAGCTTAGGGCTAAAACTGATGAATTTAAGGCAAGACTTGCAGACGGTGCAACTCTTGATGATATTTTGCCTGAGGCTTTTGCCGTAGTAAGAGAGGCGTCAAAAAGAGTTCTTGGCTTACGCCACTTTGATGTACAGCTTATTGGCGGTATAGTTCTTCATCAGGGACGTATTGCTGAAATGAAAACAGGTGAAGGTAAAACATTGGTTTCTACCTGTCCTGCTTATCTTAATGCTCTTGCTGGCAAGGGTGTGCATATTGTTACAGTAAATGAATATCTTGCTAAGAGAGATGCTGAGGAGATGGGTAAAATACATCAGTTCTTAGGTCTTAGCGTAGGTGTTATTCTTCATGACCTTGAAAAGGTGGAAAGACAGGCTGCTTATAATTGTGACATTACTTATGCTACAAATAATGAGCTTGGATTTGATTACCTTAGAGATAATATGGTTGTATATGAAAGAGATCTTGTTCAGAGAAGCCTGCCATTTGCTATTATCGATGAGGTTGACTCTATACTTATTGACGAAGCGAGAACACCTCTTATTATTTCAGGTCAGTCTGACAAGTCAACAAAGCTTTATGAACTTGCAGATATGTTTGTAAAGACTTTGACTAAGGGAAAAATTTTAAATGAAGATGAGGCTATGAATCCTCTTGTAAGAGAGGAACTGAAGGAGGAGGGCGACTTTGTTGTTGATGAAAAGGCAAAGACCTCAACTCTTACTCAGCAGGGTGTAGAAAAGGCTGAAAAGTTTTTTAATGTTGAAAATCTTTCTGACCCTGAAAATATGGCCTTGCAGCACCATGTTAATAATGCTTTGAAGGCAAATTACAATATGGCTAAGGATAAGGACTATGTAACTGAAAATGACAAGGGTGAACCTGAAATTGTTATTGTAGATACATTTACAGGAAGAATGATGCCCGGACGTAGATATTCAGACGGTCTTCACCAGGCTATTGAAGCTAAGGAACATCTTGAAGTTAAAAGAGAAAGTAAGACACTTGCAACAATTACATTCCAGAACTTCTTTAATAAGTATGAAAAGAAGTCAGGTATGACAGGTACTGCTCAGACTGAAGAAGCTGAATTCAGAGCTATATATGGTATGGACGTTGTATGTATACCGACTAATATGCCTGTTATAAGAAAAGACTTAAATGATATTGTATATCAGACTGAGGCTGCAAAGTTCAGAGCTGTTGTTAAAGATGTGGTTGAAGCACATGAAAAGGGACAGCCTGTGCTTGTTGGTACTGTAAATATTGAAATATCTGAAATGTTAGGCAGTATGCTTAAAAGAGAAGGCGTTAAGTGTGAGGTGCTTAATGCTAAAAATCATAAAAGAGAAGCTGAAATTGTAGCTAAAGCCGGTGAAAAGGGTGCTGTGACAATTGCAACTAATATGGCCGGAAGAGGTACAGATATTAAGCTTGGCGAAGGTGTAGTTGAACTTGGCGGTCTTAAGATAATAGGTACTGAGAGACACGAATCAAGACGTATTGATAATCAGTTAAGAGGTCGTTCAGGTAGACAGGGTGACCCTGGTGAGTCAAGATTTTATTTATCTCTTGAAGATGATTTACTGAGATTGTTTGGTTCTGAAAGAACTGCCGATATGATTAAAAAATTAGGCTTGCCTGAAGATGAACCTATTGAGGCTAAAATGCTTACAAAGTCTATTGAAAATGCCCAGAAAAAGGTTGAGGGCAATAACTTCTCTGCAAGAAAGAGATTGCTTGATTATGATAAGGTAATGAATGAGCAGAGAGAAATTATATATGCACAGAGAAAAGAAGTGCTCTTGAATGCTGACCTTAAAGATAATATTCTGAATATGGTTAAAGCTGTTATTACAAGAAGTGCTGATGCCGTTTGTCTTAATGATGATGATCCTACAGATTGGGATATGACCGAATTCA
Source organism: uncultured Eubacteriales bacterium (assembly GCA_905201505.1). Lineage (GTDB taxonomy): Bacteria > Bacillota > Clostridia > Lachnospirales > CAG-274 > Gallispira. The sequence goes on from CAJKOJ010000003.1 coordinate 18,060, forward strand.
ACGAGCTTATCAGACCATATTTTGGTTTTGAGGATATGTATATTTTAAGTGATGAAGATATACAGACTATCACTAAGGAAAAGCTTATTGAAAGAGTTTATATTGATGCTATTGCAATGTATGATGCTAAGGAAGCTGAGTACGGTGCTGAAATGATGAGAGAACTTGAAAGAGTAATTACTCTTAAAGTTGTTGATACTAAGTGGATGGCTCATATTGATGATATGGATCAGATGAGACAGGGTATTATGTTAAGAGCACTTGCTCAGAGAGATCCTCTTATTGAATATCAGTTTATCAGTTATGATATGTTTGAAGAGCTTTCAAACAATATTCAGAATGATATTGTCAAGACTTTATTCCATATCAAGATAGTAACCCCTGAACAGGGACTTGAAAGAGAGCAGGTTGCAAAGCCAACTTCAACAAACAAGGATGAATCAGCAGGCGGTACAACAAGGGTGAGAAAAGAACCTAAGGTGGGAAGAAATGATCCTTGTCCTTGCGGCAGCGGCAAAAAGTATAAGCAGTGCTGCGGAAGATTAGAGTAAAATTTATTTAATGTATAGGTGTGTCTGAGGACACACCTATATTAGCTTATAAACACAGTGTTCAGAAAGTTTTATTTTGTAAACTTGTAATAAAAGAAAGGTTGATTGTATGATATTTGAACTTGACCAAATGGCTACGGAGCTTGCTGTTTATGAGGAAAGTCTTAAGGAATTGAAAAATTCACTTAATATAGATGAATCCAGAGAAAAAGTGGCAGAGCTTGAAGCAATAGCAGGAGATCCTGAATTTTGGAATGATATGGATAAGGCTCAGAAAATTCTGCAGCAAACAAAACAGCTTAAAAACAAAATAGAGGGTTTTGACAAGCTGAAAACAGATTATGAGGATTTGATGACGCTAATAGATATGGGAAATGAAATGGATGATGATTCCGTTGTTGAAGAGGCTAAGGAACTCAGGGAAGGATTTGAAGAGGAGTTTGAGCACCTTAGAATATCAACTTTGCTTACTGGGCAGTATGACCATTGCAATGCTATAGTTACACTGCATTCCGGTGCAGGCGGTACAGAGGCTTGTGATTGGGTATCTATGCTTTACAGAATGTACAGCCGCTGGGTTGAAAAGCAGGACTTTGGCTTTGAACTTATGGATTATCAGGATGGTGATGAAGCAGGAATTAAGTCTGTAACATTTATGGTAACAGGTGAAAATGCTTATGGTTATCTGAAAGGCGAAAAAGGTATACACAGACTTGTAAGAATTTCTCCTTTTGATTCAAGCGGCAGACGTCATACATCTTTTGCGAGCTGTGATGTTATGCCTGAAATTGATGATGATATTGAAGTTGAAATTAATCCTGATGATTTGAGAGTTGATACTTACAGGGCAAGCGGTGCAGGTGGTCAGCACGTAAATAAGACATCATCAGCTATCAGAATAACACATATTCCTACAGGAGTTGTGGTTCAGTGCCAAAATGAAAGAAGTCAGTTCCAAAACAAAGATATGGCTATGAAGATGTTAAAGGCAAAACTTTATGAGCTTAAACTTAAAGAGCAGGGAGAACTTCTTGAAGGAATAAGAGGTGAAGTAAAGGATATAGCTTGGGGAAGCCAAATAAGGAGCTATGTTTTCCACCCTTACAATATGATAAAAGACCACAGAACAGGTGCAGAAACAGGCAATGTGCAGCCGGTTATGGATGGTAACCTTGATTTATATATTAACGCATATCTGAAATGGATTAATGAATAATCGGAGGGATATTTATGAGCAGAGTTATGCTTTTTGCCGGAATTGAGGAGGGCATTGTACTTTGTGAAAAGCTTTCAGAACTTGATACTGTTATAGATGTATATGGTGAGGATAAGAGTATTGAAGAAAACTATCCTGACAAAAGAAATGTGAATATTCATATTATGCCGCTTAACGAGGAAAGCATAAGGCTTGAGTATGAAAGACTGGAACCTGATATAGTAGTGGATGGTACGCATATTGCTGATGTGAGTATACACGAAGCAATAAAGGAGACTGTGCTTTCCAAAAAATATGTCAGATTGAGAGAAGAAAGAGAAAAACTTGATGTTGCCTACTGTGACAGTATGAAAGATGTAGTTGCTATGGTAAACAGAACTAGGAGCAATGTGTACTTTACTACAGGCAGTCTTGAGCTTGAGGAAATATCAGGTGTGGTTGAAAGCAGAAAAAGAGTATATATTGATTTGCCAAAAGGTAACACATATTTGAGAAGGGCTGCGGCAAGCGGTATAAGTGTAGGCAGAATAAATGATATATTTGATTATACAGAAGATGAATTTATAGGTATTATAAAAGACAATGATATAAAGTATGTAGTTGCGAGAGAAGATGAAAAAGAGTCAAGACTTGCAATGATGTATTCTGCTGCAAAAAAGGCAAATATTATAATGATAATATTAAAGCCTGCAGGGGAAAGTTACAATACTGACGATGTAATTTATAAAATAAAATCAATTGATACAATTAAACAGGTGTATATTATAGGTGCGGGTGTTGGAAATCCGAAGAATATGACTGTAGAAGCTGCTGAGGCTATTGAAAAGTGCGAGGTAGTTATAGGCAGTGAAGAACTTATTAAACTGCTTGGTATTAAGGAAAAAGAGGTACACTTTGCACAGGCAGCAGAGGATATAAAGGAGTTTATTAATTCTCATTTTTACAATCGGCTTGCTGTTGTTACACAGGGAGATGTTTGTCTTCTTAATGGTATTGCAGAGTTTACAAGAGAGCTTAAAGGGTATGATGTTGAAGTTATACAGGGAGTATCATCTATTGCTTATCTTGCTGCCAGACTTGGTATAGACTGGACAAACTGCGTTACTGTAGACAGTACAAAGGATAATGTACTTAAGGCTGTAGCTGAAAACAGGGGTGTATTTGTGTTTACAGCAGGGAATACAAATGAAGTTTTGAGAACGCTTAATAATAACGGCTTTGAAAATGTGGCTGTGTGTATAGCTGAAAGGTTATCTCTTGCTGATGAAAATATATTGACAGGATTTGTGTATGAGCTTGCAGACGGTGAGTATGATGAACTGACTGTGATGTACTTTGAAAATTTGCACTACGGAAAAGCAAGCAGTCTTGTAAAAGATGATAGTCTTATTACAGGCAATGTTCGTATTTTAAATAAAAATTTAAGAGCTGTTGTAATGAGGGATCTTGATTTAAGAGCAAACGAAGTGGTGTATGACATTGGTGCCGGCTGTGGTGCTATGGCTGTTGAAATTGCCCTGATAAGCAACAGAAGCAGGATTTATGCTATAGATAAAAGTGAACTTGCAGTAGATTTAATTGAAAGAAACTGTGCTCTTTACACTGTAAATAATGTGAGAGTAATACAGGGAGACGCAATAGAAGTAACAGGGGCACTTCCAAAGCCTGACGCTGTATTGATAGAAAACTATGACGGAAATACTGTAGACCTTGTAAGGTGCGTGGGTAGACTTAACAGAATTAGGCTTGTAGTAGTGACAAAAGGTTTTGATACTGCATATAAACTGCTTGAAGTTATGCACAAAAATTATTTTGAGCAAATTGAACTTAAACAAATAAGTGTTGCAGAGGGGAAGAACTACGGAAATGGGACAAGTCTTGTGCCTGAAGACACTTGCTTTATTATAAAAGGTGTCGGTGAAATTTCTGAATAGGGATAGAAAACTATGGGGGATTGTACAGTGGAAGGTATTTGATTTTAATTAGGGTGCTGTTTGTCTGCTATAGTAGTAGGTTCTGCTTCTATTAAATTCCCTGATTTTGTATGGGTTTTAAGCGATATGAGATATTTTGCAACGAGTTTACAACTTATAAAAAGCGTTCTGATATGACAATTTACTTGATGAATATTTAAATTGATTTGTGAGGTGGTTAAATGGCTATTGAAAATTGGATTGAGTTATTAGTTCCTATCATAGGAATTTTAGTGGCAGGAATTTCTGCTGGATTAACATATTATTTTACAAAAAAACAACAAATTGCAGCAGACGAACGACGTCTTAAAGAAAAATACTATTTAACTTATATCGAAGCAGTAAGTAATATGGTTGTGTCTGGTAATGAGGATGAGGCACGTTATCGTTATGCTGATGCACAAAATCAATTACTACTTGTCGGGAGTGCAGGTGTTGTAAAAAATTTGATGATATTTCATGACTACATTAAACCTTCAAATTCGAAAAAATTTGAATCTGGAAAGCATGATGAACTTTTAACTAATTTGATAAAAAGCATGAGAAGAGATTTGTATAAAAGTGAAAGAGTAAATACGAATTACCCACTAATACATTTGACTGGAAAGTATTAATATTGGTATAGGTATGATTTTTAGCGTTTGAAATGGAGACAGCACAAAAATGCGTGTCTCCGTTTTTACATAGTTATTTATCTTTTGTAAACTAAATTTGAATATTGCCTTCATAGCAGCTGATTGAATACTGTCTTTCAGTTATATGTCGACAACAATACTGATTTTTCTGCTTTTGTATAATAGTAGTTTGTATGATAGTTTGGGAAATGTCAGTTATAGAATTTGAGTATTTACTTAAATGCTATTTTTTTCGCTGACGGACTGATAGGTAGGTTTATAAGAGGGGTAAGAATAGATCTTATTTATCAGCTTTACGCTTCTTTTTTTCAGTATGCGTTTAAATCATTTTAGCTCTCTGCGGCTGTGATAGCAGATGGTGGGATGGGTAACAAAAGAAATTCATCTTTCTCTATCATTTACTCCCACAAAGTAATATAACAGAAAAGTTTTACGCTGTTTTTTAGAAAGCTGTTGTACCGCCTTTGTCAGTTTATCATTTGATATAGATATCATAAGAATATAAACACAAAAGTCTGCAACATCAATTGGAAATGAAAAAGATATGTAGTTAGACGAGGTATAAAGTTGTAATAGGTGAGTTTTTACAACCTATTTTACAATTTTTCAAAGGTAAAAATTATTAAAAAATGCTAAGACTTGTAACTTACCCAAAGATGGGAAAGTGTGGGAAAACTCATAAAAGCAAGTAAAAACCAAAAAATAAGGAGATATGCGAATATGATAAAAGTGCTATTTGTCTGCCACGGCAATATATGCCGTTCGCCTATGGCAGAATTTGTGTTGAAACATATGGTGAAGGAAAGAGGTGTTGAAAAGGATTTTGTAATAAATTCTTCTGCCACAAGTTGTGAAGAATTAGGAAATCCTGTGCACAGAGGAACAAAAAATAAATTATATGAAATGGGTATACCTTGCGGTGACCACAGAGCTATAAGGCTTAAAAAAACTGATTATGAAAAATATGACTATATTATTGCAATGGATAAAAACAATCTTAAAAACATTGCATTAATAGTTGGTGATGACAAAGAGGGTAAAGTAAGTCTTTTGCTTGACTTTACTGAAAGAAAAGGGCAAAACATTGCTGATCCATGGTATACAGGGAACTTTGATAAAACATATAAAGACATTGAAGAGGGCTGCAGAGGTTTTATAGAAAAAGTTTGCAGTGCCCTTTAATATGTGTAAAAATATGTTCAGATATAGATATATAAGTGTATATTAAGAATTGATTAAACCGCACTACAAAATTATTGACAATATTCTTCAATAGGTTTACAATAATGTTAATTATTATTGACATTGCTGATGGGAGGTTTTATCGTGAAGAGTGATATACAAATAGCTCAGGAATGTGTATTGGAGCCAATTACAAAAGTAGCTGAGAAGTTTGGTATAAATCCTGATGGTCTTGAGCTTTATGGTAAGTATAAGGCTAAGTTATCTGATGAAATTTTAAAAGAAAATGCAGGAAATAAAAAGGGAAAGCTGGTCTTAGTGACTGCAATAAATCCTACTCCGGCAGGAGAGGGCAAGACTACTGTGACTATAGGACTTTCACAGGCTTTAAATAAGCTTGGCAAAAAGTCACTGGTTGCTTTAAGAGAACCTTCATTAGGTCCTTGTATGGGTATCAAGGGAGGTGCAGCAGGAGGCGGACATTCTCAGGTTGTACCTATGGAGGATATTAATCTTCATTTTACAGGTGATATTCATGCTATGACAACTGCAAATAACTTGTTGTCTTCCATGATTGACAATCATATTCATCAAGGAAATGCTCTTGGCATTGATACTAACAGTATTACATGGAAAAGGGTTGTTGACCTTAATGATAGAGTTTTAAGACAAGTTGTTGTGGGTATTGGAGGAAAGATAAACGGCGTAACCAGAGAGGACGGTTTTACCATTACTGTTGCCTCTGAAATAATGGCTGTAGTTTGTCTTGCTGAAGATATAGATGATTTAAAGGACAAGCTGTCTAAAATAGTGGTGGCTTATACATACGATGGAAAGCCTGTTACACCTAAGGATTTAAATGCTGTAGGTGCTATGGCGGCACTTTTAAAAGATGCAATAAAACCTAATCTTGTACAGACTTTGGAGCATACACCTGCTATTATTCACGGGGGACCTTTTGCTAATATAGCTCATGGATGTAATTCAGTAAAGGCTACTAAAATGGCTATGGAACTCAGTGATATAACTGTGACAGAGGCAGGCTTTGGTTCAGATCTCGGTGCTGAAAAATTCTTTGATATAAAGTGCAGAAAAGCAGGATTAAAGCCTGACTGTGTTGTGCTTGTAGCTACTGTAAGAGCATTAAAGTATAATGGCGGCGTATCTAAAGATGACCTTAATATGCCTAATATTGATGCGGTAAAAGCAGGATTTTGCAACTTGGAAAAGCATATTGAAAACTTACATAAATTTGGTGTACCTGTTGTAGTTACTTTAAATAATTTTGTATCAGATACAGAGGAAGAGGTAAACTATATTAAGGATAAGTGTGTGTCAATGGGTGCTGACTTTGCAATTGCCAAAGTATGGGAAAAAGGCGGAGACGGCGGTGTTGAACTTGCTGAAAAGGTCATTGAAGTACTTGAAAACAAGGAAAGCAATTTCCACGTTCTCTATGATGAAAATGATACTATAGAAAATAAAATAACTGCTGTAGCAAAGGAAATATATGGTGCTGACGGTATTGTAATTGACCCTAAGGCAAAAAAGGAAATTGCAAGGCTTGAAAGTCTTGGATATGATAAGTTGCCTGTATGTATTGCAAAGACACAATACTCATTAAGTGATAATCCATCTCTTCTCGGAAGACCAAGGGGCTTTGAAATAAGCGTTAAGGAAGTAAGAGTAAGTGCAGGTGCAGGCTTCATTGTTGTTCTGACAGGTAATGTAATGGTTATGCCGGGTCTTCCAAAGGTGCCTGCTGCTGAGAATATTGATGTTGACAGCAATGGAAATATCACAGGCTTATTTTAAAAAGATAAAATATAAAGGGGTATTGATATGAAATTAAAGAAAATAGCTGCTTTAGCTATATTTAGTTGTGTTTTGCTTTCAGGCTGTGGTAACAAAGGCGAAGTGCTGCCTGAAAATATGGGAAATACTGACGGAAACATATCAAACATAGGAAGTGTGTGCCAAAGGGGCGATACTGTTTATTATCAGAATGATAAGGATGGTTTTTCTATATATAAATCTGTCAAAGGCGGAGAAGGAGAAAAGCTTAACAGCGGAACAAGCTACTTTATAAATGTAGTGGGAGATTATGTTTATTATGTTCATGAGGACAGTGATTTTCACGTGTTCAGAATGAAAACAGACGGCAGTGAAAATACTGAGATAATAAAGCAGGCTGCATATTATATGACTGTTTATGACGGTAAAATTTATTTTGTAAACTATGACGATAATCAGTCAATATACAGTGCCAATACAGACGGCAGTGAACTTAAAAAAATTGTTGATGCACAATGCTATTATTCAATTATAGGAACAGATGGCTTACTTTACTATGTTGACTACAGCAATAACGGAAAAATCACAAGAGCTAATCTTGATGGAACAAACCAAAAGGTCTTAGACGATGTTAATCCTATTACTGCTGCATACCTTAATTATAATAACGGCAAGCTTTATTATACAAATGCAACGAAGGAAACAAAGGGTGAAATTGCACAGTATGCCAATTATATAATGTCTTATGATATTGAAAGCGGAAGTGTAAGTACTGTTGTTGAAAAGCCTTGTGCCGATGTTAATGTATATGATGACAAAATTTATTATTCAAGTCTTGAGGATAATAAGGTTTACAGTTGTGACTTGAATGGTGAAAATCAGAAACTTGTGTATGATAATAACGGCATATTTATTAATACATCAAGTGATAATGTATATTGCTATGTAAAAATTGAAAATCAGGAGCCTTTTATAGAAAAGATTTCAACAAAGGAAAGTTTTTCTGATAAAATGAAGGCTTTATACTCTAAAAAATAAAAGTCAAATGTGACGGGTGGGGACTTCTCCGCCCGTTATTATTAACAAAAAGAAAGGATGAAGTAAAAATGGCAAATATTATTGACGGTAAGACTATATCATTACAAATTAAAGATGAAGTTAAAGAAAAGGCTTCAGAACTTATAAGTAAGGGTGTTCAACCTTGCCTTGCTGTAGTTTTAGTAGGTGAGGACCCGGCAAGTCAGGTATATGTGAGAAATAAAAAGAAGGCTTGTGAATACTGCGGTATTAAGTCATTAAGTTATGAATTAAGTGCAGATACAACAGAGGAAGAACTTCTAAAACTCATAGATGAGTTAAATGAAAATAAGGAATGTAATGGTATTTTGGTACAGCTGCCTTTGCCTAAGCATATTGACGAAAACAAAGTTTTGCTTAGGATATTGCCTGAAAAAGATGTTGATGGTTTTCATCCTTACAATGTGGGATTGCTTAGTATAGGCAAGGCAGATTTAAAGGCTTGTACGCCGGCAGGTTGTATTGAACTTATAAAAAGAAGCGGTGTTGATATAACAGGAAAAAACTGTGTTGTTGTGGGAAGAAGCAATATTGTAGGTAAACCTGTAGGTATGCTTTTGCTCAGTGAAAACGGTACAGTTACTACTTGTCATTCAAAAACCAAGGATATAAAAGAAGTATGCAGACAAGCTGATATTATTGTAGCTGCTGTAGGTATTCCTAAGTTTATTAAAGGTGATATGGTTAAAGAGGGCGTTGTTGTAATTGATGTAGGTATTAACAGAATGGAAAACGGCAAACTCTGCGGCGATGTTGACTTTGATGAAGTCGAAAAGAAGGCCTCATACATAACTCCTGTTCCAAGAGGAGTTGGACCTATGACTATTGCTATGCTTATGAATAACTGTGTTATAGCTTGTAAAAAACAAAATAATCTGTAATTGGCAAAGGGTTCTGTAATTGTACAGAACCTTTGTTTGTTAATATAATAGTATTAAAAGTTTTGTAAACTAAATATATAAATTTTTTAGATTTACATAATGTAAATCTATATATGATATATTAAGGATAAAATGGGATAAATATAAGTTTAAGAAGTTATTTATTAAATTTTAAATTATCTCTTTTAATATTGTTAAAAATTTAGTATACTATAAAATAGGTTATTATGTAAAAACAGATGTATTTGATATAAATAAAACAGGCTTGCTTAATACAGGGAGGAAGAAAATGGCTGAAAAAATTATGCTTTTAGACGGCAACAGCTTAATGAACAGAGCGTTTTATGCTATGCCGCTCCTGACAAACAAAGAGGGAGAATATACAAACGGTGTTTATGGCTTTTTAAATATATTTTTTAAACTGCTTGATGAGGAAAAACCAGACTATTGTGCAGTGTGTTTTGACGTGCATCAGCCAACTTTCAGACACCTTGAATATAAGGAGTACAAGGGTACCAGAAAGGGTATGCCGGAGGAGCTTGTGCCTCAGATGGATACTGTGAAAAAGGTTCTTGCATCAATGAATATAAAGACCTATGAATTAGGCGGATATGAAGCTGATGACTTGCTTGGAACAATTGGAAAAACTGCTGAAAAAAAAGGTATGATACCTGTTATTGTAAGCGGTGACAGGGACTTGCTGCAGCTTGCAACAGATAAACTGAGAATAAGAATACCTAAAACAAAGGCAGGTACTACTGTTGTTGAAGATTACAATGCTAAGGAAGTTGAAGAAGTTTACGGTGTTACACCTGAAGAATTCATTGATGTTAAGGCTCTTATGGGTGATGCAAGTGATAATGTGCCGGGAGTACCCTCAATAGGAGAGAAAACAGCAATAAAGATTATACAGGAATATAAGTCTGTAGAAAATGCAATTGCAAATGCTGATAAGGTTAAGCCAAAAAGGGCAAGTGAAAATCTTGCAGCTTATGCAGAACAAGCAAGAGAAAGTAAGTGGCTTGTAACAATAAAGACAGATGTTCCCTTGGAATTTAATTTTAATGAAACAAAAGTTGAGGAAATATTTAATGAGCAGGCTTATATGCTCTTTAAAAAGTATGAATTTAAATCAATGCTTTCACGCTTTGACACTGATAAGGTTAAAGAGAAGCACATTTCTGACTACACTATTATAAAAGATATAAGTTCAGCCAGAAGTGTGATTGCCGATATAAATCCTTTTGAGGAATGCGGATATAAGCTTGTATATGAAAATGATGAAATAATGGGTATTTCAATTACTCAGGAAAAAAATAAGGCCGTGGTTTTCAGACTGAGTGAAAGTGAAGTTTTATCTGTATTTAAGGAGTTTTTTGAAAATCAAAACTGTAAAATAGCACATAACGGAAAGAGAGATATTGTTCTTCTGAGGAGAAAGGGAATTGAGCTAAATAACATTATATTTGATACAATAATAGGAGGATATATTATAAATTCCTCAAGAGATAATTATGAATATAATGAGCTTGCAGAAGATTTTCTTAGTGAGAGCTATCCTTCAGAAGAGGAAGTACTCGGAAAGGGCAAAAGCAGGAAAAGCCCTTCAGATTTAAGTGATGAGGAATTTAAAGAATATTACGGCAGAATGTGTGATATAAGCTACAGAGCTTATCCTGTAATAGAAGAAAAACTTAAAGAAAACGGTCAGGAAGATTTATATTATAAAATTGAGCTGCCGCTGATATATGTACTTGCCAATATGGAGTATGTTGGTATGGGCGTAGACAGAGCCGGTCTTGTTGAATATGGCAGAAGCCTTGACGGGAAGCTGGAGGAACTTACAAAAGATATTTACTGGCTGGCAGGCGAAGAATTTAATATAAATTCGCCTAAGCAGTTAAGCCACATACTTTTTGAAAAACTTGGACTTAAAGGCGGAAAGAAAACTAAAACAGGCTGGTCAACATCAGCTGATATATTGGAAAAACTAAAGGACAAAGATGAAATTGTAAGTAAGGTTTTGGAGTATCGTTCTTACAGTAAATTAAAATCAACTTATGCAGAGGGATTGTTGTCTGTGCTTCACAGCGATGACAGGATTTATTCTACTTTTAATCAAACTATAACAACTACAGGACGTATAAGTTCAACAGAACCTAATTTGCAGAATATTCCTATAAGGATTGAGCTTGGCAGAAAACTGAGAAAAGTATTTGTGCCTAAAAAGGATTGTGTGTATATTGATGCAGATTATTCACAGATTGAATTAAGAGTTCTTGCTCACCTTGCAGGAGATGAAATGCTTATAAATGCGTTTAAGGAAGAACAGGATATTCATACAATTACAGCATCTCAAGTGTTCAATGTTCCTTTTGATGAGGTTACACCTTTGCAGAGAAGAAATGCAAAGGTCGTAAACTTTGGCATTATATATGGAATAGGTGCTTACAGTCTTTCACAGGATTTAGGTATAACTAAAAAGGAAGCTGACGCATATATTGAAAGCTATTTTGCTAAGTATCCTAAAATCAAAGCCTTTATAGACGGCTGTGTTGAATCTGCAAGAAAAACAGGGTATGGTATTACACTTTTTAACAGAAGAAGATATATACCTGAAATCAGCAGTTCGAATTTTATGCAAAGATCATTTGGTGAAAGAGTTGCTATGAATATGCCGGTACAGGGTACGGCTGCTGATATTATAAAAATAGCTATGGTTAAGGTTTATAACAGAATGAAAAAAGAGGGACTGAAATCACAGCTTGTGTTACAGGTTCACGATGAACTTTTAATTGAGGCATATAAGGATGAGATAGAAAAAGTATCAGAGGTTTTGCAGGAAGAAATGGAAAATGCAGTAAATATTTCAGTTCCGTTGGTTGCAGAAGTGCATAGCGGTGATACATGGTATGATGTTAAGTAAGAGGTGATTGAATGAGTAATAAAAGTAAAATGATATTGTCATATATAGCAAGCGGAATGGTTTTTATATCAACTGCTGTTATGGCATTTCTTGTGCTTAGGTTAAATACGGAGGGTCCGGGAATAACAAATGGTGAATTTATACCTATAAGGAACTGTATGTTTGCAATTGGTATTCCATGCTTTATAAAATTTTATATAAGCAGTGACAAAGGATATAAGGAAAATAAAAGCTGGCTTATAGGCTATTTTGTGTGTGCAGCTGCATGGATTGCTTTTTTAGCATACACATTTATTTCGCCTTATTTTGCAAATATAAGAACAATGTGTCTTTCAAGCTTTGTTCTTATAGGAGTAGCTTGTTATCTTGAGTACTCGATGACTGATAATAGAGCAGAGTAAAAAATGATTGGTGTGATAAAATGAAGATTGTCGGACTGACAGGAAACAGCGGCTGTGGGAAAGGTGCAGTTGCAGAAATAATGGCAGAGTATGGAGCAGTAATACTTGATTGTGATAAAATTGCTCATAAAAATATGGAGCCTGACGGCATAGCATATAATGAAATAAAGGCTGCTTTTGGAAATGAAATATTAAACGGGGATAATACAATAAACAGGAAAATACTTGGAGCAATTGTATTTAAAAATAAAAGAAAACTGGAAGAGCTTAATAGTATAACTCATAAGTATATAACAAATGTAATTGATAATGAAATTAAGCTTAATAGTGATAAAAAGTGTATTGTAATTGACGCCCCTTTATTAATTGAAGCAGGTCTTAATAAAATATGTGATGTAGTATGGGCTGTTTATGCTTCTTTGGAGGTAAGAATTGAAAGAGTGATGAAAAGGGATAACATTGACAGAGAAAGTGCTCTTATTAGATTTAAAAATCAGATGGATTTTGATGAAATAAGGACTTATGCTGATGTTATAATAGAAAACAGCGGAGAACTTGAGGAACTTAGAAGGAAAGTCGTGGAGAATATGAATAATGAGGAGTTAATTTAATGTTTAAATTAATTAAATTTCTGCTTACACTGGTGCTTTGGGTTATAATATTGTTATTTATAGTTTATTGTGCCGTATGTATACTTTTCCCGGTAAAGTATGCTGATGAAATATTGGAATACAGTGAGAAATATGACTTAGAACCGGGGTTTGTATGTGCTATTATAAATACAGAAAGCCGATTTGAAACCAGTGCAGAATCACATAAAGGTGCAAGAGGCCTTATGCAGCTTATGCCTGCAACAATAGACTGGGCTGTTGAGGGTATGGGTATTAAAAACTTTAGTTATGCTGAAATTGAAGAGCCTGATGTAAATATTGAAATAGGCTGCTGGGTGCTCAACTTTCTCTCAAAACAGTTCAACGGCAGTAAGGAGTTAATGGCAGCTGCTTACAATGCAGGCAGCGGCAATGTTACAAAGTGGCTTGGGGATACAAAATACAGCTCTGACGGAGAGTATCTTGACTATATACCTTATGCAGAAACTGCAAACTATGTTAAGAAAGTTATGCTATATGAGAAAATATACAAAATAATTTTAAGGACTGATTTATATGAAATTGCGAGTCGTTAGTTTAGTGCTTGCACTGTGTTTTATAGCTGTAGGCTGCGGAGACAGCAATACAACTGAAAGTAAAAACGCAGTGACTGCTGAGCAAAGGAAAGCAGACAATACTACTGTAGGCGGAATTATGACTTTAGCTATGCATAAGCCTGAAACATTAAATCCAATTAAAAACAGAGATAACACAGTAGACAAAATTTTAAGATTAATATATGAGCCGTTATTTGTTGTTAATGAAAATATGCAAGTTGTTCCCAATCTGGCAGAAGGCTATGAAGTAAGCGGAAATATAGTTACGCTGAAGCTAAAAGCAGGTGTAAAATGGGAGGACGGCAACCCTGTAACTGCTGATGATGTTATATACACATTAGGTCAGATTGAAGGGGCGGAACTTGATACAATTTATAAAAGTTGTTCGGAGAATATAGAGAACTATTCAAAAATAGATGACCTGACAGTAAAAATAAGTTATTCAAAGGGGCTTGGCTCAGTTGGATATAGCCTGTGCTTTCCTGTAATACCAAAGCACTATTATAATGGCAAAGCGGCAGAGGATATAAAGCCTGTGGGTAATGGTGCATATAAGTTTTCTTCATATACCTTAGTTAAGGAGCTGAATTTAGCAGCATCTGAAACAGGATTAAATGGCAGACCATATATATCAAACATAAATGTAGAAATAATGCCAGATACAGATACTGAAATAAAGGCTCTTGAAGCTGGTGTTATAGATGCGATGACGCTTGATATAAACAGTTTGGGATATTTGCCGACTGATTTGAGTGGTAATGCAGTGGAATTTCCAACAAATCAGTTTGAATTTATAGGTTTTAATGTAAGAAATGATTTGTTTTCTAATGTAAATGTAAGGCAGGGACTTGCACATTTAATTCCAAAGGAAAGTATAATCAATGATATATATTTAAATAAAATGACAGAATCTGTTACGCCTCTTAATCCTTCAAATCTGTATGCTTCAAAAGTTGGAGAAGACAGCTACGAATTTGATTCAAATCTTGCGGGAACTCTTGTGTCAGCCGGAGGTAAAAGCTTTGGTAATTTTAGCTTTAATATTTTGGTCAACAGTGAAAACTCAGCAAGGGTTGAAAGTGCCAAACTCATAAGTGAAGCTTTTAACAGCGTTGGCATGAATACAAGAGTAGAGGCTGTAAGTTTTTCAGAATATAATGAAAGGCTTAAAAACGGTAACTTTGATATGTATTTAGGCGGTGTAAGATTAAAGGAAAATATGGATATAACTTCTCTTGCAGGCAGCAGCGGGAATATTAACTACGGCGGATATGCTGATGTTAATATGGATAAATTGATTGGTGACTGTACAGCTGCTATTAGTGAGGAGGGATATAAAGCTGCCTTAAATGAACTGAACAAATATATAAGTTCTCAGCTTCCTGTTTTGGGTATAGGATTTAAATCAGATATTCTTGTAACAAACAGCAGGATTAAGGGAGAAAAAAATCCCTCGGTAAATAATATTTTTGGGAATGCTTATCAATGGTATATAGGTTAGAGGTGAGAAAATGCTTGATAAAAATAAAACAATGGTTAAAAGGTGTTTTTTGACAGGCGAATATGTGTTTTATGCTACTGACAGAGCAAAAAGACCACACAGCTTTAAAAGAGACAGCATTAAACTTACTCCAAGGGAGTTTTGTCCTTTTTGTCCGCAAAATAGTTATATGACACCTGAACCTGTATATGATGACGGGCTTATTAAGATTGTACCTAATAAATATCCTTTTGTTCATACAAATGAGGAAACATACGGGGTGCATGATGTGGTTATTGATACAAATGTGCATGAAGAAAGGCTTAAAGACTTTAATGATGAGCATATATTTAAACTTATCAAAGTACTTAAAGAAAGGTTTATTCATCTTGAAGAAGATAAGGGAAGCAGATATGTGCAGATTTTTAAAAATGAAGGTATGGAAGCAGGAGCTAGTCAGTCTCATTCTCACTGGCAAATAGCATCTCTGCCTGTTATTCCTCTTAAAATGGAACATCTTTTATATGTACTTAAAAAATATTATGATGAAAACAATAAATGCTATTTCTGTAATTTGGATTTTGGCGAAAGAGTTGTTGAGGAGAATGACAGTTTTATTGTTTATATACCATCTGACGGCAAGTTTCCTTATGGTATGGATATATTGCCTAAAAGGCATATATCATCTATTAAAGAATTTTCGGATAAGGAAATTATGGATTTTGGCATTATATTGAGAAATTCAGTAAAAAGATTGGTTGCATTAAGACCGGGTATTTCATACAACTTATGTCTTTATTCAGCACCTAAGGATGAAAAATGTCAGGATTACTTTCATTTCTATACACAGATTATCCCAAGAATAGGACATATGGCTGGGTTTGAGTTCAGTACGGGGTGCTATATTAATTCAGTACTGCCTGAAATTGGAGCCGAAGAGCTGAGAAGTGTTAAAATTAATTAGATTTGGAGGGAATTATTGTGACTAGAATAAAACTTGGTATACTTGCAGGAGGAAACTCAGCTGAAAGAGATGTATCCCTTAAATCTTGCAGTAATCTGATTAACAGTCTTGATAAGGATAAATATGACATACATATATATGCTTTACCGGGTGATAACAGCAAGGAATGGATAAAGGAAATTATGGATAAAAAGCCAGATATTGTTGTAAGTGCCTTGCATGGAGGTCAGGGGGAGAATGGTTCAATACAAGGACTTCTCCATTGCTTGAGTATACCTTATGTTGGAAGCGGCGTGTTATCAAGTGCTTTATGCCTGGATAAGAAATCTGCAAAGACTGTACTTGATGCCAATCATATTCAGACAGCAGCTGATGTCTTTATAAAAAAGGGTGAAAAAGTTGATGTATGTGCAGATGATATAAGGCAGTTGGGATTTCCTTTAATTGTTAAGCCAAACAGGGGAGGTTCAAGTATTGGTATTGAGGTTGTAGAAAACATTGAACGTCTTGAACAGGCAGCTAAAAATATAATGGGAACATATGGAGATGATGTCCTGGCTGAAAAGTTTATAAATGGAAAGGAAATTACCTGCTGTATTTTTGAGTGTGGTGGTGCTCCAAAGGTTATGTCTGTGCTTGAAGTAAACAAAAAAGGTGAAATTTTTGACTATGAGGACAAGTATGAGAGCGGTGTGTCCTCTGCCCTTGCTGATATGCCGGAATTTATGCGTGATATGGTAAAGATGATTGGTATAAAAACCTTTAATTTGCTGCAATGCAAGGACTATGCCTGTGTTGATATGATTGTTATGGAAGAGCAGATATATGTAATTGAAGTAAATACTCTGCCGGGACTTACACAAAATAGCCTTATACCTAAGGCGTGTATGAGTTATGGTATAAGCTTTGGTAATTTTATTGACGATATTATTAAAAATGTTTTAGAGGAGGGAAAATAAATGTTTATGGGAACTTTAATGTTATTTTTAAATATAGCAATTATCGCTGCAGTATTTGTTGCTTTATATTTTGTAGTAAAATTAGCCGTTAAAAGCGGGGTAAAGGAAGCTTATAGGGAAATTCAAGATCAGAAGGTTAGCGATAATAATTAAAAATTGGCTGCTGCAATTTTTTTGCAGCAGCCCATTTTATATAAAGTTTTAATTTGTTTTTCTAACAGTATTTACTGCTCATTTGTACTATTTTCAGCATGGGAAGTGCTGATTTCAGTATGTTCAGTGTGAGCTGTGGTAGTTTCTGTTTCTGTAGTAATTTCTGTTTCTGCAGGAGAATCGTTGGCATCAGGTATTGTAGTTTTTTTAGCAATTGTAACATCTAAAAGTATATTTTCCTTAAGTATTGCATTTTGAGGAAGAGTAAGTTTTAGTGGTACAGAATGCTTTCCCTCATTAAGCCCTGATAGGTCCAAAACAGGCATAAGGCTGTTTAAATCAATATTTTCTGCACCGCCTATTTCTGCTATCACATTATCAGGTATACTTACACTAAGGTCAGGCGCTAATCCTACAACGTTAATCATACCTGATGTTATAATATACTTTTCTGCACTTGTAAGACCTACCTTTATTGTTATTGTAACTTTTTTCTGGTTATTAACAGCTTTTAAATTAGCTCTTTCAAGCATATCACTTATATCAACAATTTTGGTTGTTTCTTTATTAATCTTTGTCAAATCAATTGCAGGTAGACTAATGCTTTCTACAGTATTGTCACCGTCACTTGTAACATTAATTGTTTTTGGCGACCAATCTACAGACAAAAGCTCTAAGTGTTCCGGCAGGCTGCCTATAGTTCTTGGTTCTTCAATTTTAACTGTGTTGTTTTTTCTTATCTCTATACTTACAGGTATATTTTCAGGTTCAGTCAAAAATCCCTCTAAAGGCAGATTGTCTTCATCATATACCGCCATAGCACAGCTTTTAACAACATCATCCTTTTCACCGGTAATATCTATTGTGGCAATGGCTTTTTCTACATTTGCTATTCTGCTCTCAGGACCTGTTACCAGAACCTCAGTAACGTCTGTTACAGGGGCTTCTGCGGTATAGCCTGATACGGGAGCACCGTATGTATTAAGTTCAACTGGTACAGTCTTTGAGGAGGCTTTATCTATCTGAATTTCACATATAGTCGGGTAATAGCTTGCAATGTCATAATTATATATATAAAGGCTGCTGGGCAAGGCAGGAACAATAACCATAGAATATGTCTTTGGAAAAACATCGTTATTATTCACTTCAATCTTTGACAAGTCTATTTTTGCCTTAATATTATTTTTGTTTTCGCTTTTGCTGAGTTCATCCAAAGCAGGTCTTGTTCCTTCAACTTTTACAGAAACATTTAGATTTTCAAATTCTTCAAAGTTACTGACAATATAACCTTGATCTGTCAATGATTCCAAGTTTTCCAATGAAACAGAAGCTGTAAAAGTTTTTATTTCTGTTGGATTTATAGTATTCATAACTATAAACCACATAAAAAGTGCTGCAGCTAAAGAAAAAAGTTTCCATAAAGGTTCTTGAGAAAAGAAATTTTTAATACCTCTAAGTAAATGATGAGAGGTATTCTGGTTATTATCTTTCATGTTTAACCTTTCCTTTCCAAATTTTATTTATATTAATAGCTGTTGTTTTGCCGCCTTCAGCTATTCTGTCTAGTGTGGATTTGAGTTCCTGGGCACTTATGCCTTTTTTTAATTTTCCTTCTTTTGCTATTGATATTTTGCCTGTTTCTTCTGAAACAACAATAACATAAGCATCAGAATTTTCGCTTCCGCCAACGGCTGCTCTGTGTCTTGTGCCCAATTCCTGTCCTATTTCCTTTTGCGTTACAGGAAGTATACAGCTTGCAGCTGCAATTTTATTATTTCTTATTATTACGGCGCCGTCGTGAAGAGGCGTTTTGTTTACAAAAATATTTTGTAAGAGCTGTGCTGTAACATTACCATTAATGTTTACACCTGTATTTTTGGCAACATCCCCCATAGGTACATGCTGTTCAATTACTATGAGTGCACCGGTTCTTTCGGCAGAGAGATTAATGCAGGCTTTGTAAATTTCATTTGCTGTTTCAGCTGTAATTTTTCCGGTTGAAGCAGGCGTCTGCAATATACCTGATACACCTGTAACAGCTCCTGTGCCAATCTGCTCGAGAGCTTTTCTTAATTCAGGCTGGAAAATAATAATTACTGCAATAACACCTACAGACAGTGTTTTCTCAATTATCCATGTCAATGTGTAAAAATGCAGATAATAACTAAGAAGAGAAATCATAACAATGATTAAAAGACCTCTGAATAAGGTCCACGCTCTTGTTTCCTTAATCCAGTGTATTATTATGTAAATTAAACAGGCTACCAAAAGTATATCTATAACATCGGTAATTCTTATCGACGGAAGTCTTAAAGCGGTTATATTAATTTGTCTGAAAAACTCACTAAATGGACTGCTCATCCCATTTTGCATAGGTTCACCCTCTTAAAATAGTTTCTTATTTATAAGTATAACATAATTTTCATAATATGAATGTTACAAATTGATTAAAAGTAAGAATAAAAATTAACTATTTACAAAAGATATTTATATGTTAAAAAGATTTTTAATTTACGGAAGTATTGGTATTACATTAGAAATATTATGGACCGGTATAACAGCATTTTTTGGCGGTGATTTATCTTTTACAGGACATAGTTCTGTTATAATGTTCCCAATTTATGGTTCAGTTTTATTTTTAGAGCCTGTGTTTGTTCAGCTTAAGGCAAACAACATATTGTTAAGGGGAATTATTTATATGTCTCTTATATTTGCTGTTGAGTACTGGTCGGGACTTTTTCTTACTTTTTTAAGGATTTGTCCGTGGTCTTATATAGATACCACTTATAATATAAGAGGTCTTATAAGGCTTGATTATGCTCCCCTTTGGTTTTGTGCAGGTCTTTTTTATGAGCATTTGTACAAAAGAATATTATAGCAGAAGCAATGTTTATGTGAGAATACTTTATTGATCTCTTGAATAAGCTACTACAAAAGGAGGAGATTATATGCTAAATTACCTATGGGGAGCAATGATATTTATTGGTATAGTAGTTGCTGCATTTAACGGAAGAATGGCAGAAGTAACAAATGGGGCTATTGACTCGGCAAAGGAGGCTGTAAGTCTGGCTATAACTATGCTTGGGGTTATGTCAATGTGGACGGGTATAATGAAAATAGGAGAAAAGGCAGGCTTAATAAAAAGTCTTTCAAAAAAAATGCAGCCATTTCTCCATTGGCTGTTCCCGACAGTTCCAAAAGAACACAAGGCAATGGAATACATATCTACAAATGTAATTGCAAATATACTGGGGCTCGGATGGGCGGCAACACCGGCAGGTATTTCTGCAATGAAAGAACTTCAAAAATTAAACAGGGATAAAACAACGGCTAGTGTACCTATGTGTATGTTTATGATATTTAATATGTCTTCTCTGCAGCTTGTCAGTATTAATATAATTGCATACCGCAGTCAGTACAATTCTCAAAACCCTTCTGAAATTATAGGTCCCGGTATAATAACTACCCTTATTTCAACCTTAGCAGCAGTAATTTTTGCAAAAATGATGGAGATAAAAAAATGAAACTGGTTACGTTACTTTCAGACTTAATAATGCCCTTGGTAATAGTATACATATTATCTTTTGGCTACAGCAAGAAAATTGATGTTTATGAATCCTTTATTGAAGGAGCGAAGGAAGGGTTTTCAACAGTGCTTGACATTCTGCCAACATTGATAGGATTAATGATGGCTATAGGAATATTAAGGGGAAGCGGTGCTCTTGAACTTTTGGTAAAGTTTTTTGAACCTTTTGCCGAAAGGGTAGGATTTCCAAAAGAGGCTGTGCCCATTACATTTATGAGACTTATATCTTCTTCAGCAAGTACAGGAATACTTCTTGATATTTTTAAAAACTATGGTCCGGACAGTTTCATAGGCAGATTTGTATCTGTAATGATGAGCTGTACAGAAACTGTTTTTTATACGATGAGTGTATATTTTATGTCTGTAAGAATAACAAAAACAAGATATACACTGGCGGGTGCACTTGTTGCAAACTTTGCGGGAATTATTGCTGCACTTTTACTTTGTAATAAATTATGGGGATAAGTCTTGTTTATTAAATAAACTGACAGATTTCATACATAAATCAAAAAAAGTTGTAATTTCTTCTCAAATGTTGTATACTTATAATGTAAAGTTGTGATTTTTAATTATTCTTGACTTTTTATATATTAGCTATTAAAATAAAAGGACAATATACTAAGGAGGAATATTATGGCCGAGTATAAAAACGGCGGCTTAGACAGTAAGGCTCTTGCTGAAAGAAAAAGCAAAAGGCTTGAAGAGGCACTCAGTGCATTTTCCCCTGAGCAGACTAAACAGACTGTCAGTAAGTTGCTGGAAGAATACGTTGATGAAAGCGGCAAAAATTATTTTGGTGCAGGAACAAGAGATACAACGTTATATTTTGCTGATGATGAGTATATCAGAGAAATAGAAAAAGAAAAAGACCACAGTAAGGAAGAAAAAACATCAGTTGTTGATAAGCTGCACAAACTTACATCAATAATACCGAAATCAGAACATAAAGAGGACGCAGCTGAGGAAATTTCAGAAGATTCTGCAAAGAATACAGAAGATACAAACAATGAAACTGTGCAGGAATATGAAAATGAAAAGGCAGAAAGCTCTGCTGCTGAAGAAATAACCGCAGACTTAGAAACGGAAGAAAATAAACCAGTTGAAACTGCTGCTGAAACAGTAAATGAAAATTCTGATACAGCAGAAGAAACTGAAGAAAGTATGCCTGAACCTGAACCTACGATTATAATTACACCGGTTAAGGCAGAGGATATAAAAGAACAGGCTTCAACCGAGGAGGATACAAAGGAAATGAGACGTGAATTTTTTGATAATGAGATTGAGGTAGATGAGGTACCTCGCCGCAGACGTAAACTGGATGAGGTTGAAAACGAAACAGTATCAGAAGAAAAAAATGTCCCTGAAACAGATACAGAGGATATGGATGATGCTGACTACGATGATGACTTTGAAGAGGACGAAAAGGAAAAGAAAAATAAATTCGGCAGCTTCTTTAAACGCAAGAAAAAGGATGATCCTTTTGATGATGAGTTTGATGATGAATTTGATGACGATGACTATTATGATGATGACGATGATGATGACTATTATGATGAGGGTTCATTTACATTTAAAAAGGTTTTAAATGTTATAGTTATTATTGCACTGATTTGTTCAACTGCTTTCTTTGCTGCAAGTAATTATACAAATACTAAAAAGCTTGAAAGTGCCAATACACAGATTAATGAGCTTAATAACGGAAACGGCAGCAACTCTGATGAACAAATTAATGAATTAAAGGCAAAGGTTGATGAATTGACTGCTGAAAATGAAAGATTAAAGAGCAGTGCATCAACTCCGTCTAATACAAGCGAGCCTCAGACAGCCGCAGCAGCATCAAATACAGGTTCTACAACAATAAGCGGAACAGCACCTGCTGATGAAAATAGTTCATCAACCGGTTCAGGAACAACATATACAATTAAAGCCGGTGATACAGGTTCTAAAATTTGTAATGCTGTATATGGTCAGTATACAGAGGAGCTTTGGCAGAAAATATTAGCTGCCAATGGAATGACAACATCTACAGTATATCATCCGGGTGACGTACTTCAGATTCCATAATAATGGAGGATAATATGAATTATTCAGAATTAAGCCTTGCCGAGCTTAGGGAAATTGCTAAGCAAAAGGGTATAGGCAGTGTA
This sequence comes from uncultured Eubacteriales bacterium, assembly GCA_905201505.1. Taxonomy (GTDB): domain Bacteria; phylum Bacillota; class Clostridia; order Lachnospirales; family CAG-274; genus Gallispira. The sequence goes on from CAJKOJ010000003.1 coordinate 41,192, forward strand.
ACAAGATATAAAAAGGCTGAGCTTATTGATCTGCTTGAAAAGGTTGAACCTCAAAGTATACCTGTTGTTGATGAAAAACCAAATTACCTTGAAGAATTGGATTCAGGAAATGTAGGCGAGGGTATTCTTGAAGTTATGGCTGATGGATACGGCTTTTTAAGAATGGACAATTATTTGCCAGGTACAAAGGACATATATGTTGCACCTTCACAAATCAGACGTTTTAACCTGAAAACAGGTGATAGAGTTACAGGAAAAATAAGAATTCCAAAGGAAAATGAAAAGTTTTCTGCACTTCTTTTTCTTACAGCTGTAAATGGTGATAAACCTGATTCTGCACAAAGACGGCCTAATTTTGAAGATTTAACTCCTGTGTTTCCAAAGGAAAATCTTTATCTTGAAACACATTCAAAAGAATTGTCAACAAGATTAATTGATCTTATTGCACCCATTGGCAAGGGGCAGAGAGGAATGATTGTTGCTCCGCCTAAAGCCGGTAAAACTGTACTTTTAAAAAAGGTTGCAAATGCTATTACAAATAAGTATCCTGAAGTTTATGTTATAGTTCTTTTAATTGATGAAAGACCGGAAGAAGTTACGGATATGCAAAGGAGCATTTCCGGTAATGTGGACGTGGTTTATTCTACTTTTGATGAACAGCCTGAACATCATAAAAGGGTTGCAGAAATGGTACTAGAAAGAGCAAAAAGGCTTGTTGAACAGGGTAAGGACGTAGTTATATTGCTTGATAGTATAACAAGGCTTTCAAGAGCATATAATCTTACGGTTCCGTCAAGCGGAAGAACATTGTCTGGCGGTCTTGATCCGTCGGCATTATATATGCCAAAAAGGTTTTTTGGTGCCGCGAGAAATATTGAAGAAGGCGGCAGCCTCACAATACTTGCAACAGCTCTTGTTGAGACAGGGTCAAAGATGGATGATGTTATTTTTGAGGAATTTAAGGGAACAGGAAATATGGAGCTTGTTTTAGACAGAAAAATGAGCGAAAAAAGAATTTTTCCCGCTATTAATATTGCTAAATCAGGAACAAGAAGAGAGGAACTTCTTCTTACAAAAGAAGAACTTGAAACAGCATATTTCCTGCGTAAAACATTTAGCGGTAATCTGACAAACGGAGAAGTTACTGAGCAGATTATAGATATGCTTTCAAAAACAAAGGATAACAAAGAGTTTGTCAGCGTTGTAAATAAACTTAACAAAAATTAACAAAGAGAAGCTTTGCTTCTCTTTTGTAATGTTTATAAAAGAGATTGTAATATGTGTTGCAGGGAATAGTGTTTGTTGAAAGTAACAGTTTGTTTTTTATGTTAAAAAAGTTCTTGCATTTTGTAATTTACTATGATATAATTTTAATGTTATTTGACGTAGGGATGCCAAAATGTATCCCAATATATATGAAAGAGGTGTAAGTAATGAAGGAAGGTATACATCCTGAATATTACCAGGCAAAGGTTAAGTGTAACTGTGGTAATGAGTTTGTAATCGGTTCAACTAAGGAAGAAATCAGAGTAGAAGTTTGTTCTAAGTGTCATCCATTCTACACTGGCAGCCAGAAGCTTCTTCTTGATGCCGGCGGTAGAGTTGATAAGTTCAACAAGAAATATAACAGAAAGTAATAAAAAAATCCTGAGATTAACTCAGGATTTTTTATTGTCTGAAATAATGCTAAAAGGCATTTTGATTTTAAATTTCATATCTGTATGTGGCTTTTTGTTATTAAGGCAGGTGTGGAAATTAAAGCCTTTTTTCTATTTCGCATACTATTACAGGTACAAAACAAAGTCCCATTACAATAAGCCATTGTGAAATTCTCAGACCTGATGTGCCAAATATACTGTTCATAAATATGGGCTCTACAACAAGCCATTGAAGGAATATACCCATAAACAAAGCACCTATAAGATATACATTATCAAACAAATTAACATTTATAAGGCTTTTTCTGCTCCTCATATTAAATGCGTGTATAAGCTGTGAAATGCTTAATGTACAAAAGCACATAGTTCTTCCTATGGTTAAACTGCCAAAGCAAACTTTTCCTATTGCAAAAGCAAGAAGTGCAAGTGCTCCTATCATAAATCCTTCAAGTCCAATTCTGCTCCATAAATCGTTTTGAATTCTTTTGCCCTGCATTATATTTTTGTCAACAGTATCTACTCCGAGGGCTACAGCAGGAAGGCTGTCTGTAACAAGATTTACCCATAAAAGCTGTACAGGAATTAAAGGCACGCTGAATCCCATTACAACAGCAAGGAAAATTACAAGAATTTCTCCGATATTTGAAGATAGAAGGAAGTGGATAACCTTTAATATATTTTCATATATGCCTCTTCCCTCTTTTATTGCAGAAACAATGGTATTAAAATTGTCATCTGCAAGTACTATATCACTGGCTTGTCTGGCAACTTCTGTGCCATTTTTTCCCATTGCACAGCCAATGTCTGCAAGCTTAATGGATGGTGCATCATTTATGCCGTCACCTGCAAAGGCAACAATTTCACCTTGTTTTTTAAGTGCATCTACAATTCTGTATTTATGTTCAGGAGTTACTCTGGCATATATTGAACAGCTTTTTACAATTTCATTTAAATTGTCATTATCCATTTTTTCAATATCTTTTCCCGTAATGACAGGTGAAATTATGCCTATTTCATTTCCGATAGCTTTTGCTGTCACACCGTTGTCACCTGTTATCATTATTGTTCTTACACCTGCTTTTTGACATGCGGCAACAGATTCGTCAACGCCTTTACGCGGCTTGTCTGCAAGGGCAATTATACCAATAAAAGTGAAATCTCTTTCCTCTTTTATAATAGTCGAAGAAATTTTTTTTGCAACTGCCATTACCCGCAGACCTCTTTCTGCAAGACTATCGGCTTCTTTTAATATGTCTTTGCTTTTGGTTTTTTTACATATATTTAAGATTTCTTCAACGGCTCCTTTACTTATAGCAAGATAATCATTGTTGGATTTATGTACAGTTGTCATCAGTCTTCTTTCTGATGAAAAGGGAATTTCATATACTCTTGGCATATTGTATTCAAGATCTGCTTTTTTATATCCTTTATCTCTTGCTCCCCTTACAATGCCAAGCTCTGTTGCTTCCCCTTTTTCTTCATCAGCATCGCAGCACAGACAGGACAGTTTAATTGCTTCATTGCTGCTTGTATAGCATAAGGTCATTTTGTTTTCTGTAATAGTGCCGGTTTTGTCACTGCATATTACAGTTGCATTGCCTAATGCTTCAACAGCTGATAATTTTTTTACAATAGCGTTTTTCTTTGCCATTTTTTGTACACCGATTGCCAGAACAATAGTTACGACAGCTGTAAGTCCTTCGGGAATGGCAGCTACAGCAAGACTGACGGCTGTCATAAACATTTTGAAGGCAGAAAGTCCCCTGAAAACACCTATTCCAAATATAGATATACAAATTAAAATTGCTGCTGTGCCCAGTCTTTTACCAAGTTTATTAAGTTTTTTCTGCAGTGGGGTTTCTTCTTCTTCTGTCTGAAGCATAGAAGATATTTTACCCATTTCTGTGTTTGTTCCGGTTGCTGTAACTACAGCTTTTGCTCTTCCCTGAACAACGCTTGTACCCATATACAGCATATTTGTTCTTTCTGCAAGAGGTATATCATCATTTAATTTGCAGTCATCTTTTTCAACACCAACAACTTCGCCTGTTAACAGGGATTCATCTGTTTTTAATGCAACAGATTCAATTATTCGGCAGTCAGCGGGAATTATATCACCGGCATCAAGAAGAACAATATCTCCTCGGACTAAATTTTCTCCGTTTATTTCAATTTCTTCTCCATTTCTTATTGCTTTTGTTTTGGGAACAGTCATTTTCTTTAGTGCCTCTATGGCATTATCTGCTCTGCACTCTTGTACTGTTCCTATTATTCCGTTAAATATAACAATGATACCTATAACGATACTGTCAACAAATTCACGCCCTCCTGAATATATTTCAGCCAGAGCACTTATAACAGCAGCAACAACAAGCACAAGAACCATAAAGTCTTTAAATTGATTTAAAAACTTAATTAAAACAGGTCTTTTTTTCTCAGACTGAAGAATATTTTTGCCTTCTGTGTTAATTCTTATATTTACGGTTTCGTTATCAAGTCCGTCATTCATACTTGTCCGTAAAAATTTGATAACCTGTCTTATATCTTCACTGTAGTATTTCATATTTTTCCTCCTCTAAATATTTACATTAAGCTTAACAGTATTTCCTTTTTACACTGTTTTCCTTCATTACACTATATGCGTACAGGCACAAAACTATGACCTTGTCATAAGCTAAAAAGAGGTGATAAAATGTTAAGAATTCTTGCCATTTCAATTATTCTATCTATAGATTCTCTGTTTTTTGGTTTTAGTTTTGGACTTAATAAAATAGAACTTTCCTTAAAATCTATAATTACAATTACTTTGACAGGTCTTATAATAATATTGGGTTCAATAAAACTTGGAGATATAATGTATGCTTTTCTGCCTAATGCAAAGGTAATAGGCGGATTTATACTTATTGGTATAGGAATATTTCTGGCGGCGGACTGTAGGAATAAAAACAGTTTAAAGTCTATGCTTTCTGAGCCTAAGTTAACAGATATTAACAGAAACGGAAAAATTGAAATGGGTGAGGCAATGGCAATTGGTATTGCACTTTCAATAGATTCCTCTGCTGTTGTTATCAGCACTGCTTATCTTGGTATGTTACTTCCAGCTGCAATTATGATTATGCAGCTTATTTTCCTTATAACAGGTTTAAAAATAGGAAAAAAAATAAAACCCAATATTAACAGCAAGTATATTGCCGTAATATCAGGTCTTATAATAATTATTCTTGGTTTCAGTCAGTTGGTTTAAGAATTGAAAGTATGCCTGTGCCTGACTCAACATCATCACCGGGCAATACATCAGATTCTTCTGTTGTTGTTTCAGTTTCTGTTTCATCATTTGTGCCGAAGATGTCAAATATACTTTTTCCGTCTTCAGGAATAGGTTCTGTAGAAATTTCTGTTTCTCTGTTTTTTTCTTTTTCTACATCTTTTTTTATTGCAGCAAGTTCAATTGTTATAATTGCAGCACATATAATTACAATTGCTATTACTGAATAAATAGCTGCTTTAAGCCAAAAGTTTCTGGTCTTAAAAAAGTTGCTTTTTGGCTTTTCTAATGTAGAATATCTTTCCCAATGTCTCTTGGTATTTTTACTTTTTAACTCTTCATAAAAAGTTATTGCATCCGGAGTTCTGTTTTCAGCTTTTATATTGAGGGCATTCATAATAGCGTTGCACACGCTTGGTCTTAAAGTTACACCTGTTACTTCGGATATGGGTATAAGTATATCCTGTTTGCTTCTGGTAGTTGCTGTAACAGGGATTTCTCCTGTTATAAGTTCATAATAAATGGCAGCAACAGAATAAATATCTGCTCTAGTAGTCAGTTTTACACCTGTTTTATATTGTTCTGCCGGGGAATATCCTTCGTTTGTATAAATAGGCATTATTCTTGCCATATATCCGCAGAAGCTAAAATCGGTAAGTGTTATGGTGCTGTTTTCATCAATAATAACTGTATCAGGTGTGATATTTCCATGTATAATACCCAGTTCGTGTACCGGTGCTATAGCTTTTAACAGTGATACAATTACACGTCTTGCGTATTCGTTTGTTATTTCATAATCGTCGTCAATAATTTCAGCAAGTGAGGTCCCGTTTACAATTCTTCTTATTACATAAAAGGTATTATTTTCTTCAAAGCCTCCTATAATATCGGTGTGTTCAATGCCTGTCAAATCTCTGCATTCATCAGCAAAGGCTTTCATACCTGCATAGTATTTATCTTCTGCTTCTCCGCTTTTTGTAATAACCAAAGATTCGCCTGTATTTCTGCTTGCAAAATTATTAGGCAAAAACTCATTAATAAATATTCTCTTTTCTTCTGACAAATCCCAAGCTGAATATGTAACAAATATGCTGTTTACATCAATGGAATAACCTATTATATATCTGTTGTTTAATATAGTTCCCGGGTTAAGGTGCTTTCCGTTATTTGGTTCAAGTATATGTTCTCTTCCACAATAAGGGCAGCTTTCTAAATTTTCTTCAAACTCTTTCATACAATTCATACATCTTTTCATAAACTCACCTCCATATACAATATTTTATTATATCATGTTTGAAATTTATTTCAATATTTTTTTCTATTTTGCGTCAAAAATCTGTTCACAAATTATTTACAAATAATATTCTTAAATTTTCTTTACAAATTTGTGAAGATATTGTATAATAAACACATAAGATGTGAAAAACAATTATATATTGTGTTAAATAGCATATTTATGCAATTAAATTTGTTAAAATATTAGATAGCAGTTTGTTTTTTTAATTATGCCAAACTCTATTATTCATATACAACTCTCCAGATAAAAGGCAGCTCTCTCCACGCTGCCTTTTATCACGTTTAGAAAAAACTTATGTGTGAGTTTGTAAAAAATATGAATTAGAGGAAAACTAAAAATTCATTTTTTTTATTGTGTTAAACTGGTGAATTTTACATAAATTTCAAAATAACTTGCATATATATAACTTTTACGTTATAATTAAATTTAACTTTTATACATTTTAAAGGAGGAAAAAATTATGTATAATATCTGGACAATACTTGCCTTTGTTATTTATCTTTCTGCAATGATTGGCATTGGTATTGTGTTTTCTAAAAAGTCTTCTAATATGAGTGACTACTTTCTTGGCGGACGAGGAATGAACAGTTGGCTGACAGCTTTATCTGCTCAGGCGTCAGATATGTCAAGCTGGCTTCTTATGGGACTGCCAGGAGCAGTTTACTTATCAGGACTGGGAGAAGCCTGGATTGCAATAGGACTTGGAATAGGTACATATCTTAATTGGCTTTTTGTTGCAAAAAGGCTGAGAAAATATTCTGCAGTAGCTGACGATGCAATAACTATTCCTCAGTACTTTCAAAACAGATTTAATGAAAGCAGCGTTGCTTTAAGAGTAACTTGTGCTATTATTATCTTTATTTTCTTTTTGGTATATACAGCGTCAAGTTTTAATGCAGCAGCAAAGCTTTTATATACAGTTTTTGATATTAAGTATAATATAGGATTGACAATCGGTGTTATAGTTATTATGGTTTATACATTCCTGGGCGGTTATTTTGCTGTTGTTTGGACTGACTTTTTCCAAGGAATGCTAATGTTCTTTGCCCTTATGATTGTTCCAATTATTGCTTATGGAATTATCAGTGCAGACTTTAGCTCAATAATACATTCTGTTCCGGATAATGCACAGTACATGAGCCTTGTAAAGGGAGCCGATGGATCTGCATATTCATGGCAGTACATAGTTTCAAACTTAGGCTGGGGACTTGGATATTTCGGTATGCCTCATATTCTTGTAAGGTTTATGTCTATTAAGAGTTCTGATATGATTAGAAAATCAAGAATAATAGCTACTATATGGGTTGTTATTACTCTTATAGCATCAGTTATAGTCGGTGTTATGGGATATGCTTATATGACACAGACAGGAATGGACATATTTACATCTAGTGCCGGAGCTGAAACCATATTTATGGTTCTTGTTCAGAAATTGACACCGGGATTTATTGGCGGTATTTTACTTTGTGCTATTGTGGCCGCGATAATGTCAACATCAGATTCACAGATGCTTGTTACTGCTTCAGCTGTTTCCAATGATGTATACAAGACAGTATTTAAAAAGAAAGCAACAGATAAGGAACTTTTAAGAGTAAGTCGTATTGCTGTTATTGCTGTAGCAGTTGTTGCTTATGTTCTTGCTCTTAATCCTGATACATCAGTTATGAGTTTAGTAAGTTATGCGTGGGCAGGCTTGGGTGCCGCTTTTGGTCCTGCTATGGTTTTAAGTCTTTTCTGGAAGAGAATGACTATGTCAGGGGCTTTGGCAGGTATGATTTCAGGTGGTCTCGGTGTTTTAGTATGGAGTACATATTTTACAGCATCAAGTCCAATATTTGGTGACAAGTATTGTATAGTAGATACAGGACTTTATGAATTGGTTCCTGCATTTGCTCTTTCAGTTATTTGTATTGTTGTTGTATCTTTACTTAGTCCAAGACCTTCACAGAAAGTACTTGATGATTTTGAAAAGGTTAAAACTGTTGATATTTAAAATAAACAGAGTGGGGATTCTCACTCTGTTTTTAAATATAACTTATTTGAAGTAAATATGAGCTTGCTTATAATTTCTTATATAATTTATTGAGGTAATTATGTTTAATATACTAAAAAATGTGTTTGGTTATAATTCGTTCAGAGAGGGTCAGCAGGAAGTTGTTGAAAACTTGATGAATGGCAGGGATGTGCTTGCTGTTATGCCTACAGGTGCAGGGAAATCATTATGTTATCAGGTGCCTGCATTAAAAGCCAAAGGTATAACTATTGTTGTTTCTCCGCTTATTTCTCTTATGATTGATCAGGTGCAGAATTTGATACAATGCGGAGTGAAGGCCGCATACCTTAATTCTGCACTTACACAAAAGCAGTATTTTAAGGCACTTGACAATGCAAAAAAATATATGTACAAAATTATATATGTATCACCTGAGAGACTATTGACTGACAGCTTTTTGTCTTTTGCAAAATCAGTGAATATATCACTAATAGCAATTGATGAAGCACATTGTATATCTCAGTGGGGACAGGATTTCAGACCAAGTTATCTTACTATTGAAAAATTTATAGATTGTCTGCCAATAAGACCGACTGTTGGTGCTTTTACAGCTACAGCGACGGAGAGGGTTAAAAGAGATATACTAAGAGGACTTTGTCTTGATAATCCCTATATGATTACAACTGGATATGATAGAAAAAATCTGTTTTTTTCTGTGCGAAGACCTTATAATAAAATGGATGAATTATTAAAGATTATTAAAGAACATAATAATGAATGCGGTATAATTTATTGTATATCAAGGAAGAATGTGGAAGAACTTGATTATTATCTTAATTTAAAGGGGTATAAGGTAACTCGTTATCATGCAGGATTAAGCGACGAGGTAAGAAAAAATAATCAGAATAGTTTTATAATAGGCGGTAAAAACATAATGATTGCAACTAATGCTTTTGGTATGGGGATAGATAAGCCTGATGTGAGATATGTGCTTCATTATAATATGCCAATGAGTATGGAGGTCTATTATCAAGAGGCGGGTAGAGCAGGCAGAGACGGCAAGCCTTCACAGTGCATTATGTTTTATTCACCTCAGGATTATAATACAAATAAATTTCTTATTGATAAGGTTGATGAAAATGAAGAGTTGACTGAAGATGAAAAGAATGATATAAAAGCTAAGGATATGTATAAACTTGATAAAATGCGTGCATACGCTTTGTCTAAAAGATGCCTCAGAGAATATATGCTGAATTACTTCGGTGAAAGGACTGTTCCTGAGTGCAAATATTGCGGCAATTGTATGCAATCTGGTCAAATAAAGGGTTATACGCCAGCTGAAGACAGGGAACTTTATAACAGGTTAAAGGCAATAACAAAAGAAATAGCTAAGCACGAGCATATACCTTCTTACTTAGTTGTAAATGATGCAATACTTATGGATATGGCAATAAAAAAGCCAAGGACAATAAGTGAAATGAAAAGTGTAGAGGGTATGGGTTTATTTAAAATTAAAAGATATGGTGATATATTTTTAAGAATAATAAATGAATAATACATAAAAAGCTGTTTCGCATTGATTTTCAAATCAATGCAGAAACAGCTTTTTTTTAGTTTAATTTGCTAATATAGTCAATTATGGTATCAACGGTATTATCAAGACCGATTTTAGCTGTATTGATAACTAAATCATAGTTATCTATATCTTCCCAGCGATGTCCTGTATAAAATTTAAAATATGACGCTCTCTTTTTATCTTTTTTGTCTAACAATTCTTCTATAGTACCCTTTTCAGGTGTACCGTAAAGCTTTTCATATCTTTCTTTTCTAAAATCCATATCTGCTTTTAAAAATACCCTTACTAAAGGGTTTTCTTCCCTTAATATGTAATTTGAACAGCGTCCGAGTACTACGCAGGAACCTTCCTGTGCTGCCTTTCTTATAATATCAGCCTGGATAGTAAAAAGCTTGTCGTTATCGGGCAAAATTCCTGTTTGTGTTGAATTGTGAACTCCCATAATTAATGAATACAGCAAGCTGTTTGTTGCAACTTCATCCACTTTTTCAAAAGTAGCTTCTGCATATCCTGCTTTCTTAGCGGCAAGATTTACAAGTTCTTTGTCATAGTAAGGTATTTCTAATTTTTCTGATAATTTCTTACCTATGGAATTGCCTCCGCTGCAAAATTGTCTGTTAATTGTTACAATAATTTTATTCATTGATAACACCTCCTTTAATTAATTATATTTTATAACAAAGCTGTTTATTTGTCTAGTGAAATTATTTACAATATATTGTATTTACTTAATTTAAAATTAATAATTAGTTTATTGTATTATTATCTTTATATGATATAATGAAATTGAGAATTATGTTATGAGGAGGTTTTGTTATGAAAAAAATTGTTTCAGTATTTTTGGCATTCTCATTGTTGGGAGTTCCTGTATATGCACAAAGTAATTATTCTCAGGAGGATTTGATAATCCAAGCAAAGGAAGTCTGCCAAATAGATGACAGCTTTGCAGACTTTGAAATAGTATCAGCTGAAGAACAATACGGTATGAAATTATATAATTGCAGGTGGTCAGACAAGGAAAGTAAGAAAAGTGCAGAAGTTGTAATAGGCAGTGACGGCATTATATATAGCTATTATTACTACGACAGATCTCAGGAGAAAAAGAGTAAGGTATACACTGACATTGAGGGAAGAAAGTCTGCTGAAACTTTTCTGAAAAAGGCTTTAAAAGAAAGGTATGATGATTTAGAGTTTAATAAATGCTTCAACGATTCTGACAGGTATAGTTTTATCTATAAGATTAAGTATAATGATGTTGCTTACAGTAATACATACGTGAACATAAGTGTGGATAAGTATAATAATAGAGTTACAGATTATTATTTCCCTGAAAGTATTATAGGTGTGAAAAACAGCAGTTTTGAAAACACAAAAGCTATTTCTGAAGCTGAAGAAGTAATGAAAAATAATATTCAGTTAGGATATAAAGCTAATTTTGACTATGATACAAAGGAATATGACGTTAAACTTTTATATCGTATGAAGGATTATCTTTTAAGAGCTGATGATTTGACCTCTTTTGCATACAATGATATGTATCAGTATGCAAAGGGGGGAACAATTGAAAATGCCAGTGCAGATTTGGCTGTGGAAAGTCTTTCTCCTGCTGAAATAGAGGGTATAGATGATTTAAAAAATGCAATTGCACCTGATGAAGCTATAAAAATTTATAACAGGTTATTTAGTGATTCTGTGACAGAATCACAAGTTACAATAAGTTATAATAAAGCATTTGACAGAGATGACTATTATTTAAATATAAAAAACAATGACAGTGACAATTATTTCTATTGTACAATTGATGCTGAGGGAAGATTGGTATCTTACACAACGAATTTTGATACTAATGAGGAAAATGCAAACAGCAAAAATTCAAGTGAAAAGGCAAGAAATGCAGCTCAGTCAATGTTAAATAAATTTAATTATGGATACAAGACTACAGAACTTATGGAAAACAAAAACAATTTTGAATATGGTATATATTCATTTAACTGTAATGTTATAAGAAACGGGCATATTTCTTTTGACGAGCGAATTGATATAAATACTGATTCTAACGGAAATATTATATCTGTATACGCTCAGTATTTGCCTGATGAAATATTCAATTTAAACACAATAAATGTATCAGCTGAACAGGCATTTGCAAAAGCAGAAGATAAATACGATTTTAAGCCATACTATAGTATTAAAACAAAGTACAGTGATTCTTCTCAGAGTTATGAGGCTGTCCCTGTTTATGGATTTGATGAATTATTCAGCATTGACGCGTCTACAGGGGAGTTTCTTGACTTTTACGGAAATACAATTATTGAAGATGGTGTTAAATTATATACTGATTTAAATAATCAGTGGTATGCTGAGGAAGCAATTAATCTTGCCTATATGGGTTATGCGTTTAAGGGTGATGAATTTAAGGGTGATGAACCGCTGACTTACGGTGATTTAAAAGAACTCAACAAGTCAAATTATTACAGAAACATTAATTTGGATAACTATGATCAGAATGCAACAATGACACGATATGAGTTTGCTGAGTATTTGTTGGATACAATGGATATTAAAAATATTAATAAATACAATGAAATATTTATTAAACCTTTTGATGATGTATCTTATCAGTATACAGGTACAATTGCTATATTAAAGGCAATGGGTGTTGTAAACGGCGAGAGCTTCAGAGGTAACGATACGATTACCAGAGGGGAAGCTGTTGTTATGATATACAGATGTCTTACGGCGGAATGATTATAGAAAAAATTATGATATAATTTAACTTTAACTGTTTATAAGTTATAATATTGCAATTAGGGTACAAAAAAATGACTGTCAAAAGACAGTCATTTTTTATGTTATATTATATATTATTCTGATACGTATGCCATAAGAGCGATGTGTCTTGCTCTCTTAATAGCAGTAGTTAATAATCTCTGATGCTTTGCACAGTTACCTGTAATTCTTCTAGGTAAAATCTTACCTCTTTCAGAAACAAACTTTCTTAACTTAGCTACATCCTTGTAATCAATAGAAGTTGTTTTTTCAGCACAGAAAACGCAAACCTTCTTTTTTCTTCTGCCACGTTTCTTATTAATCATGATTAAGAATCCTCCTTACTTTAAAATTCAACAAAATAATTAAAATGGTAAATCTTCGTCTTCAGCATCGCTGTCGATGCTAAAACCAGCTGTAGGAGCAGGAGTACTTGGCTGTGAAGCCGGTGCCGGAGTAAATCCTGCACTTGCAGAACTTGAACTTTCAGCTTTTGTTTCACAGAATTCAAAGTCTTCAACCACTACATCGGTTGAATATCTCTTGTTGCCTTGCTGATCTGTATAGCTGCTAACCTGAAGTCTTCCGGTTACAGCAATTCTGTTACCCTTACGGAAATACTGCCCAATACTTTCGCCGCGTTTGCCAAAACATACACAGTTAATAAAATCAGCGGTTGGTTCACCTTCCTGTCTGTTTCTTGAGAAAGGTCTTTCAACTGCGACAGAAAATCTGCATACTGCCAAAGGCTCGGCTGCTTGAGTATATCTAACCTCGGGATCTCTCGCCATTCTTCCTAACAATATAACTCTGTTCATATAGGCGACCTCCTTTGATTAAGCTTCTTCCTGAGCAACGATTAAGTAACGAAGAACCTTTTCATTAATACGCATACGAGACTCGATTTCAGCAGGAGCTGAAGTCTCTGCACTGAAAGTAATAAAGTTATAAAAACCTTCATTTACTTTCTGAATTTCGTAAGCAAGTCTTCTCTTTCCCCAGTCGTCAACATTTTCTACAGTACCGCCAAATCTCTCAATAAGAGCTTTAACGCTTTCCTTAGCTGCATTTAATGCTTCTTCATCTAAAGATGGGGAATAAACTACACAAAGTTCATACTTTTTCATCTTTCTTTGCACCTCCTTTTGGTCTTTGGCCCTTGCTTTTACAAGAGCAAGGAGTGATGTCTGTAACATCACACAAAGTGTATTTTACCAAAATAAAATATTAATGTCAAGATTTTTTTGAAAAATATAATTATACATACATTAATATAAGGAAGAAAAGGATACAGCAATCAGAAAAATAAAGTGAAAATATCATAAAAATAGGATTAAGAAATTTTTGATAAGAATTATAAAAAAATACTTGACAAATAGGTGTCCGTAATGTATAATTATTCTTGTCGCTGCACAAAGGTGACTTGAATACAATTTGCCCAGATAGCTCAGTTGGTAGAGCAGAGGACTGAAAATCCTCGTGTCGGCG
>CAJKOJ010000004.1 GCA_905201505.1 uncultured Eubacteriales bacterium
AACATCTATCTGCCGATAAAATAACAAAAGTACAGCCCTTAATTTATAAATAATTTAATTTGCAACGATATTTAGCCACTATGGCTAAATAAAAAAATTTGACTTTAATTTTTTAAAGCAGTATTTTGTCAGCCATGAGGCATACCAGAATTTGCAATAGTAACCCCTCAACCCTTTGCGTATATTAATTTATATGAAATATGGATTTAATTACCGCAAAGGCCGTTGAAGGGGTACTGTAAATTACAAAAAATTTCTACATCTTGTTCTCTCTTTAAGAAAGTAAATTAAATTATTTACTCTCCAAAACAACTGACAAAGATACAACTTAGTGGTAGTATAAAGTTAACACTAATATACAGCTAATACCGGCCCCATAAGGTAGTATTTTGCTAATAATATATATAAATATTGTAATTATACAATTATCTGTATCCACAAAATTTATAGACTAACCTGCAACAAGTTCTTTTATAACCATCAAGTACAGCAAAATTAACCGTGGCAGAACCCAACAACCAATTGTGCTTACTGAATAAATGAAACCATAAATCCAAAAACAAAGTTTTTTATAAAATGTAAAATTTATATAAATACTTTTTCGTTTTTAATAATCTTAGTTATAAGAAATACATCAATTTAAATTTACATGAGGTGACGCTATGCGCAGTTATAAAATAACCGCTCTTTGTCTTTGCACCATAATAGGTGCAGGCTTTGCCACCGGCAAAGAATTAATGACATATTTTGTTTCCTTTGGCATTGCCGGATTTTTCGGCATATTTATATCGTCCGTGCTTTTTGCCTTAGTAATACATAGAATAATGCTTTGTCCATTTAATTCATTAAGTGATCTCTTATCGTCTTATCCCTGCAGCAAATTAATATCTGCTGTTGTTTACCTTTTTTTACTTGTACTTTATGCTGCAATGCTGTCTGCAAGCGGAGAAGTTCTTCACAAAGTTTTTAATCTAAATAAAACTGTAGCTTCTGTAATAACAGCCTTACTTACAACACTTGTAATCATTAAGGGCTATGACAGTATATCAAGCCTAAGTGAGGTACTTTTTATTCCTATAGTAATGATTATATTTATTATCAGCATTACTGCAACAGACAAAAACATTGCTATACCCTCCCAAACCATTATTACACCAAGATCAGTATTCTCACCTATTATATATGTATCTTACAATATACTTACTGCAATACCATTGTTAATTTCAATTCCCGATAAATATATGTATAGAAACTGCGGTAATCAGGTCGGCATAGTTATATTCATTTTGGCAAGTTTAATTATGATGCCCCTTTATACACATTATTCAAATATATATAACAGTCCATTACCACTAATAATGCTCTTAAGCGGAAGCATTAAATATTTATATGAGGTTCTTTTAATGCTGGCTATATTCTCAACTGCAGTTTCTGCAAGCTATGCACTTTCTAACTCCCTTAAACATTTTAATTTTATAATTACTGTAACTTTTGTAAATATTTTTGCTTTACTTATTTCACTTTTAGGCTTTACAGATATTATCAATAAAATATATATGTTATTTGGCATTGTAGGTATAATTTTACTGGTTCTTTTGTTTTTCCCTTATCCTACAGAAAAAAACAATAACATTTTTTGAAAATTACAAATATCACTGAATTTATACATAACATAGTCTTTTAATAAAATCAGCATTATGCTAATAGGCTAATAAATCTTTAAAACAAAATATTTATAGCTGCCACCACATTAAATAATAAAAACAGGACATTAAATATACTTTAAAAACCTCCTTGCAGAAAAAACAGGGAAGTAAAACATTTTTTGTTTTAGGTATACCCCAACTATTTATTAATAACCAATTTATAAAAGGAGGTGTCGAAATATTAAAGTCAACACCTCCTTTCAGGCTGTTGACTTTATCAATAGCCTTGAA
Organism: uncultured Eubacteriales bacterium; assembly: GCA_905201505.1. Classification (GTDB taxonomy): domain Bacteria; phylum Bacillota; class Clostridia; order Lachnospirales; family CAG-274; genus Gallispira. The sequence goes on from CAJKOJ010000004.1 coordinate 1,938, forward strand.
AGAAATGCTTTCATCAGCATTTTCAGCATAGTTGAAAATCGTACTGCGTACAACCGATAAATCTTTCAGTGCAATTTTCTTTCAGTTAGTTAAGGTAGGAACTACCAACTTTTCCGCAAACAGACCATAAAAATGGCTTGTTCACAGAAAATTCCTGTCCTTTGGTTGCATAGGCGAGCAATATTGCGAAGCAATATGACCAGCCTTTGGCTGCATAGGCGAGCAATATTGCAAAGCAATATGACCAGCCTCGGTCGGGCAAAGCTCTTTCAAGCAACTTTGTCTTGCAAAGCAAGCTCCGTTAATCTTCGGAATTGCAACCCTGTGAATTAAAGTCTGCGACGCTAAATGAAAAATAGATACTTAAGAAATTCAGTTTTTTCTTACAAAAGGTTTTTTGACAATCTAAAAGGAGGTATTGAAATATTAATTTCAATACCTCCTTTAAATATTCAGCACTTTTTAATTTTTTTACAACTTATTTCAATGAAATAAAAGTTGTAAAAATTCTTATCAGATTTTAATCTCCGATTACTCTTCTGTGCTTTATACCTGCTTTTTTACAAAACTTAACTCTTCAAATTATCTACACTGATTCTTGTAGTACCTCTTGTTACAGGTGCCTGAGTTTCAGATAAATAATTCAAACCATTTGTCTTATCCATTGTACTGAAAGCAGTGATTACTAACTTTGGTGAATTATACTTTTTCATAATCTCTACCTCCCTTACTGTTTTGCACTTACATTGATTGAACCATTTGTTATTTCAATCAACTGTACTGACGGATTACCATTACCATCAAGATATGTCTTTATTCCGCTTCCTGCATAATCTGTATAAGCATAAGCGTAAACTCTCATATCACTTGAACCATATACTAAAACTTCAAAATAAGTTTTATCTGCACTTATTCCTGCCTGTGGAGCCGCATTACCTGTGTATCTATCATTCTTTACTGCACTTGCATCATAGCTTGCTATATCATATACAGCATCATACACAGTAGTTGTTTCCATATCAAGAACATGGGTTGGTGCACTAACTTCACCTGCAGAATAATTGATATTAGGGTTATATATATGACCGGAAGCAGCTTCCCATGCGTCTACTTCATCAGCATTTACAAAAGTAAATCCAACTTTGTCAATCTGCTCAAAATCATCCTTGCCCTTTGCATCAACCTCGCCAATTATTCTAGCAAATAATGTTGTTTCTGTTACAGTTTCACCGGCTAAAGCATCTGCATATATTTCAACTGCCTTACTATTTTCAACAATATCATTTGATGCTGCACCTGTTTTATTATCAATTTGGAATAATCTCAAACTTTTTACAACTGAAACTTTACTTGCATCAGCACCGTTTATAATATAAGTACCATCTGTTACATAGAACATAGCCTTCATTCCGCTTTGAGAACGCAAGTCGCTTAATTCTGTTAATTTTGTATCCTGTGCAGATGTTGTATATATACCCGCATTTTCATTTCCTGTTGCTGAAGCATCAACACTTACCTTTGCAACACCGCCTGACACGTCTAAATAAATCAAAGTTTTTGTAGTTGTATCATTACCTGAACTTACCTTAAACTTAATATATTCACCTGCATCAGCACTTATTAACAGTCTCTCATCAGGTATATTGTTTGTACTTGCATCACCTGTAACATTGTAGTTACCGCTTGCTATATCATACAAACTATACTGTAATGTATTATAAGCTATATAGTCTTCAGCATCATAAGTTGTAATAGAATGCTTGTAATCACCTATACCGTATGTTCCATAGCCCATAGCCTTAGGTTCTGTATTTTGACCTGTAACAAAAATCTTGCCTGTTGCATAAGTCAAATCCAAAGTTACATCACCTGCCAAATCTGCAGGAGCAGTATATGTTAAAGTATATGCCTTTGAATTATATGCAGTAGGTTCAAAACTATTACTCCAGTTATAAATATACTTAGAAACTGCACTTGTAAATGTTATTGTATAAGTTTCCCCTGGCTTAATTCCTGCAATATTTGTTGCCTCACCTGTTTTCGCAGTTATACTTGAACCATTTACAGTAAATTTAACGTCTGTACCGGCTGCTGCACCCTCACCTGTAATCACATTAAGATTTAAAGCGTATGTAGTAGCCTCTGTTGTAGTTTCTGTAGTAGTTACAGTTGTTGTTTCTGTTGTTGTTACAGTTGTAGTTTCTGTTGTAGTTTCTGTAGAATCTTCAGCTGAACCTTCTTCTGTATATGACATATAGAAAAGATTTATTGAATCACTCTTTGTGACAGCATGAGCACCCGGTAACAAATCAGCTGTAACAATACCATTTGAATCAGCTGTATACACAGTGCCGTCAATTTTAACTCTCTTACCTGCTGCTGCTGTTGTACCGCCAAATACCAATGTCAGTGTACCTGACTTAGAAGCAGTAAAGCTTATATTTGTTGATGATTCCATCTTTAAGCATTGGCTTATGGTTAATCCGTTATAAGTAACCTCACCTTTACCTGTTGCCAAACTACCTGTAATTGTATAGAAAGTTGAAACCTTTCCATCAGTACCAAAGTTATGTTCATAAACGTTGCCACCTACAGGAGCTGTTGTTGTAGTTTCTGTTATTTCTTCTGTAGTTGTCTCTGATGAAGAATCCTCAGCACTCTTGTCATTTATTATTATGTAAGCTGTACCATTGCTTCCTGAAATAACCAAGCTTGCTGAGCTGCTAAGTTCATGACTGTTATCAACAGTTATAGGATATGTACCGTCTGCAAGATCAGTAAATGTTAAAGTTGACTCACCCGGAGCAGCTTCCTGACTTACATTGTTTACAGTAACAGTAGCTGCAGTTGCAGAATTATTTGTTACTGTTACTGTACCTGAATAAGTAGTCGGAGCATCGCCCTCTTCATATGTAATACTTGCACCATATACAAAAGTATCATATTCTGTGGTAATATTATAAGTTGTTCCTGCTTGTGCACCTGTTATAGTGAGTGCAGTAACTGCATTACTCTTTCTTCCCTGTAAAGTTGTACTGCTTCCATTAAAGTTTATTGTTTTATTAGAATTATTATTTGCTACTGCATAAAATTTAACATCACCATTTACAGTTGGTGTAATTGTTAAAGTTTTGCCGCTTGCAAATTGTAAACATGTTACACCATTAATAGAATTACTTCCATTACTAAATGTCAAATCAGGAATAGTTGATGCTGCAGAATTTGAATACCCTGCCGAATTAACACCTAAAGAAACATCTAATCCCAACGTAGCCGGTACAGTAGTTCCGTTGGTATTATAAATCCACACATCTGTTTTTGTTGCTGCCATTGCACTCACATTACTGAATACAACACAGCTAAACGTCATTACCATTGCCAAGACCATACTTAACAGTCTCGAAAATTTCTTGTTCATAATTTGTCCTCCCTTTAAATTTGAACTTTTTTATTTTAAATAAATTAGCTATAAATAACTTAATTTATATAATACAATGATATAACAATAGCCTTTTACTCTTATATTATAATTTAGCGACAACTAATAGTCAAGAATTTTTATTAATAATTTACCGAAAAAATTTACAAAATTTACTTATTATTTTTAGCTAACATTTATATTATTCAACAAAATAAATACTCAGCATTTTTATTTTTCTATAAATTTAAGTTCCTGCAGTCTCTCATATACTGTGTCAGCCAAAATTTTACATCCAACCTCATTTAAATATCCATCTCTTTTCATACACTTGGGTATTATGCCTTTCTTCATATCTTCTTTATCCTGCTCACTGTAGTTTATTCCCTCAAACTCCCGGCCGGTAAGTTCTTTTCTTATATTAATATAGTGCTCACCAAACTCACTGATCATTCTGCTGTCATAGTACTCATTATCCTTTTCAGAACCCCCGATTCTTCCTATGATAATAAACTTTTTAGACTTTCCCAGACTTTCAACAAATTTCAGCTCCTGTTCAACTAACTCCCAGTCTGTATCATAGCCCCCTCCATCGCCTATCTGAAGAATATTAATATAATTTTTATATTCTGTCGATCCGCTTGTTTCTATGATACTTCCTTTACCCACCTCAATTTTGCTATTGCTGTTATCCTGCCTGCTTAGGTAATAAGATTTTGCTTTATTTATATTAGTTACATCCGGTTCACCATATATCTTACACTTAATACCATTAATAACACATGGGTTAAATCCCGGATTATAATCCTGAATGCAGGGATTTACTTCTTCACCGTTTTCTGATGTCAATGAGATCTCTATAAGATTATCACTGTTCCCTGATATTGTAAAAGGGTTGCTTACGACAAAAGGTATAGCCCCTGACCTTCCAAGTACAGTCAGACTGTCTTCTGCATAAACCCCTAAATTCACAACAGGATAAGGATAATCATTAGCCTCTATAATATCTCTTAATAATGTAGGATAACTTTTGCCATTAGCATACGTTCCGTATGTTCTCCCATCACCCCAGCAGACAATACCGGGAGTTCTTTTTAAAATCTCATTATTTCTTAGTTCCATTTTTTCTTTTTCAGTCTTTTGCTGTTTAACCCTTTGTTCATATAATTCCTTTTTCTCATCATACATTTCACCTTTCCATATCTTGTTATTATCAAATATAAAATACATAATAATAAACACAGAAATAAGAAATATAGTAATTATAAAATATACATAATTTTTTTTTCCCATTATACAATCCTCATTTATATTCATAAACAATAGAGTGTATTAAAATATAATTTTAATACACTCCCAATTTTATTTATACAGTTCCATTGTCACTATTAGTTTTTATAAGTTACATCCTTCCCATAGTTATAATTATAATTGTATTTATAACTATACTTTCCGTATTTACCATATCTTCCGGTATCACTGTCAAACAGATTAACAACTATGCCCAATATATTTACATTAAGTATCCTTGAACTCAAGATAGCTCTTTCTATTTGGTCGTATGTAGTTGCATCCTGTCTGGCTACCATTATCAATCCTGCTGTATTTTTAGCAATAACCAAAGCGTCAGATACCATATTTATGGGAGAAGTATCAATTACAACATAATCATATTGAGACTTAACTTCATTTATAAATTCATACATATTTTCAGATGCAAGCAATTGAGAAGGATTTGGTGGAACAGGTCCTGCTGTAAGTACGTCCATATTTTGATGTACGCCTCTATTAACAGCTTTGTCAAAGGAACATATACCTGCAAGAACGCTTGACAACCCTTTCTTATTGCTTAAATTAAACATTTTATGCTGTACAGGTTTTCTCAAATCAGAATCCACAAGAAGAACCTTTATATCTGTTTCACCCAAAGCTATACTCAGGTTCGCAGTAGTTGTTGATTTTCCCTCACTGGGCAGCGGACTTGAAATTATAAAAACATTATTTTTTTCTGTTGAAAGAGAAAACATCATATTATTACGCATAGTATTATATGCTTCCTGTACCATAAAAGGAACTTTAGCATCCAAAATAGTCTTTCTTTCTTTATTACTTGTATTTTCATTTTTTTCAGATTTAAACTTTCCAAATATACCTTTATTTAAATTCTTACTTGACTCTTCTCCAAATTCATAGTACGGAACTTCTCCAATAAGAGGTAAATTAAACTTAGCTGCTGCATCGTAACCTGACTTTACTGTGTTGTTACATAAGAATTTTATTAACACTATACCGCATGAAAATATAATTCCAATTAAAAAGCCCAAAACAGCATTTTTCTTTGCACTCGGAGCTGATGGTCCGTTTGGCACCCTTGCTTCACCTATTGCCTCAACATCACCGGCACCTACAACCCTTATCAAAACTTCAGGAGCAATTTCTGTAATGTAGTTACACATATCTGCTGCTATAACAGGATTACCGCAAGTAGCGGAAACTTTTATCAACTCTGTTTCATTTACCGTACTATATCTGAGCCTACCTGCAATACTGCTTGTTTCTATCTTATAATTACCGTCAATTTCCTCTATTCCAAAATACGGCATCAATTCTTCCACTGTATAATTTTCAAGAAGCTTTTCCCCAACCATATCTGCAACAACATCATCTGATAATATTTCAATATAAGTTGCAGCCAACTGCTGTGCCGCTGTAATATCAGACTGATTAACTATATCAGCAGCGTTCTTATTTGTCGCGTTTTTAACATACATAGAAACTGACGATGTAAACTGGTACGGTATACAAATTTTTGTATAGCAAAAAGCAAATACAAACCCAAACACAGCTGCACATATTATAAACCATTTTCGTGCCATTAACACACCAAATATTTCCCTTAAATCCAATACATTTTCGTCTGTATACTTTTCTTCCATACCAAATCTCCATTTTTAATTCACTAAATTTATACCAGAATAAAGATATGCTCTTTTAATCCGATATATAAAGGTTATGTTATATATTATGTCAAATCAACATTTAACATATTTCGACATAGCCCTTATATCATAATAACATCTTATTCCCCATCAGTCAATTATATTTATTAAAATTTAAATGTATTGCTCAATCCCAACCACTTCTGATCCTTTTCACTTAAATTAAGAGGGGTTCCATCAGACATAGTATATCCGTCAGCTGATGCGGTCCCATTGTATTCACCCTTAACTTTACACCAGTCAATACCTATTTCAGGGTCATTCCATGCAAGCCCGCCTTCATCGCCAGGGTGATAAAAGTCAGTACACTTATAGCAAAACTCAGCGATATCTGACAAAACCAAAAATCCGTGTGCAAACCCCTCTGGTATATAAAACTGTTTTTTATTTTCCTCTGAAAGCTCTACGCCAAACCACTTTCCGTAAGTTTCAGACCCGCTCCTCAGATCAACTGCCACATCAAAAACCTTACCCTTAACAACTCTCACTAGTTTGCCCTGAGGATATTCCTTCTGAAAATGCAGTCCTCTTAATACACCTTTTGTTGAACAAGATTGGTTATCCTGAACAAAAACCATATTAAGTCCTGCTTCCTCCATATCTTTTTGATTATATGTCTCCATAAAATAGCCTCTCTCATCGCCGTGGACTGTAGGCTCAATTACACATAACCCCTCTATAGAGCACCTTGTTACTTTTATCTGACCCATTTTTAACACTCCTAAAATTCAATTTCCTTTAAATATCTATTCAATGCATCCTGCCATTTTGGCAGCCTTTCAAATCCCATTTCACTGAGTTTATCTTTACTCATTCTGCTGTTAAAAGGTCTTTTCGCCTTTGATGCAGGATACTCAGCAGATGTCACAGGTATAACCTCAACATCTTTATATTCATACCTGCCCATTTCAACAGCTTGTTTAAATATTTCACAGGCAAAATCATACCATGAGCAAATACCTTCATTAGTTGCATGATATATTCCGTACTTTTCTGTTTCAACCATATCCACAAGCAATCTTGCTAAGTCAAATGTATAGGTAGGCGAGCCTATCTGGTCATTTACAACAGTAATTTTATTATGTGTTTTACCAAGATTAAGCATAGTCTTTATAAAATTTTTACCGTTCTTTCCAAACACCCATGCAATTCTCACTATAAAGTATTTTTCAAGATTTTCCTTTACAGCACATTCACCTTCATACTTTGTCTGACCATACACATTAAGAGGGGCAAAATCCTTCTCGTCAGGCTCCCAAAAATTAGTTCCCTGACCGTTAAAAACATAGTCCGTACTTATATATATCATTTTTATATCAAGGTTTTTGCAGGCTTGTGCTATATTTTTAGTTCCATCAGCATTTACTTTTCTCACCTTTGGTACATTTTCCTCATCCTCAGCCAAGTCAACAGCTGTCCATGCAGCACAATGTATTACACCATCAGGACCAATCTCACCTATTACTTTATCAACCGAAGCCTTGTCTGTAATATCCATTTCATCAATATCCACACCTATAGCTTCGTGACCCCTCTTTTCAAGCTCATTTACAACATCATATCCAAGCTGTCCTTTGACGCCTGTTACTAAAATCTTCATACTAACCTCCAATGCACCCAATTTTTTATACTTTTAATACTGCTTCTAAAGTTATAAACATTTTTATGTGTCTTTTTAAACTTCTTATTTTGGCTTTTATCTGTTAAGGTACATTTTTTCATAATAGCTTTGATATTCCCCTGAAATAATAGTCTCCCACCATTCTCTGTTGTCAAGGTACCATTTTATAGTTTTCTTAATACCATCTGCAAATTTAGTTTCAGGCAGCCAGCCAAGCTCATTGTGTATTTTAGTAGGGTCAATAGCATATCTCATATCGTGCCCTTTTCTATCAGCAACATAAGTTATAAGGCTTTCAGGCTTATTAAGCTCTTTACAAATAAGCTTTACAATATCAATGTTTGTCATTTCATTATGACCGCCTATATTATAAACCTCACCGACTTTTCCCTTGTGTATAATAAGGTCAATGGCCTTGCAGTGATCCTCAACATAAAGCCAGTCTCTTACATTTTCACCTGTTCCATAAACAGGAAGCGGCTTATCATTTAAAGCATTTGCTATCATAAGTGGAATAAGCTTTTCCGGAAAATGATAAGGACCATAATTATTAGAACATCTTGAAATAGTTACAGGAAGTCCGTAAGTTCTATGATAAGCCAGCACAAGCAAGTCTGCTGATGCCTTTGATGCACTGTATGGACTTGATGTATGGATTGGTGTCTCTTCAGTGAAGAACAAATCAGGTCTGTCAAGAGGCAAATCACCGTAAACCTCATCTGTTGAAACCTGGTGATAACGTGTAATTCCATACTTTCTGCAAGCATCCATCATAACCTGAGTACCCATAATATTAGTCTCTAAAAATATTCCGGGATTTTCAATTGAACGGTCAACATGGCTCTCAGCGGCAAAATTCACCACTATATCAGGTTTTTCCTCTTCAAAAAGTCTGAATACAGCTTCTCTGTCAGTAATACTTGCTTTAACAAACCTAAAGTTAGGATTGCTCATAACAGGTTCAAGTGTAGACAAATTTCCTGCATAAGTTAATGCATCAAGACATACAATTTTGTAATCACTGTATTTATTAAGCATATAAAAAACAAAATTACTTCCTATAAAGCCGGCTCCTCCGGTAACTATAATTGTCATTTTCAAATCTCCTTATATCTTAATTAATATATATATTTTCCGTCAGCAACATTTTTTAGATGCTGACCATAGGCAGACTTTCCATACATTTTAGCAGACTCCAAAAGCTTTTCCTTTGTTATCCAGCCATTTCTGTAAGCAATTTCTTCAATAGCCGAAATCATTATTCCCTGCCTGTCCTCAATTACCTTTACAAATTCCGCAGCTTCATTTAAAGCATCTACAGTACCTGTATCAAGCCACGCAAATCCTCTTCCCAGTGTAACAACATCAAGAGTACCTTCTTCTAAATACATTTTATTTAAATCTGTAATTTCAAGTTCACCCCTTGCAGAAGGTTTAACCTTTTTAGCCTTTTCCACAACACTTCTATCATAGAAGTATAGACCTGTAACAGCATAGTTTGATTTAGGTTTTTCAGGCTTCTCCTCTAAAGAAACAGCACGTCCCTCTTTGTCAAACTCAACTATGCCAAATCTTTCCGGATCTTCAACATAATATCCGAAAACAGTAGCACCATTTTCCTTATTTGCGGCATTTTTAAGTATCTTACCAAATCCGCTTCCGTAAAATATATTATCTCCAAGAACCATTGCACAGCTGTCATCACCAATAAACTCTTCACCCAAAAGAAATGCCTGAGCTAATCCGTCAGGACTTGGCTGAACTTTATAACTTAAATTAATACCAAAATTAGACCCATCGCCTAAAAGCCTCTCAAAATTCGGCAAATCAGTAGGTGTTGATATTATTAGTATATCCTTTATTCCCGCCAGCATAAGTGTTGACAAAGGATAATATATCATAGGCTTGTCATATACAGGCAAAAGCTGCTTGCTTGTTACCATAGTCAAAGGGTATAATCTTGTACCAGACCCTCCTGCCAAAATAATTCCTTTCATAAAAATCACCTCTCAGATATTCATATATTACTTCAAATCATCAAATTTTATAAACATTATTTTTTGCATCACTAAATGCTGATTATAACTCATCTAAAATTCAGCAGTTTGCTCATACTTTAAAAGACAAGTTACTGAAATAGCAGTATGCCTTACAAAGCAAGGCAGTCACTTTCAGCATAATAATAGAAACTATATTCTGAAATATATTTTATTATAACATAATTCGCTTGATTATCCAACTATTTTTACACCTTTTATTCCTATCTTATAACCAACCGCAATTTTTATTTCAAATAAACAAAAAAGGATGTTTTGAAATATTTCAAAACATCCTTACTCTTATTATATAATTAGTCTACAGCCACAATTGACTTCTTATTGTAAGAACCGCAGTTCTTGCATACTCTATGAGGCATCATAAGCTCACCGCACTTGCTGCATGCAACTAAAGTTGGAGTAGCAATCTTCCAGCTCTGAGCCTTTCTCTTATCTCTCTTAGACTTAGACATCTTACCCTTAGGACAAATTGACATTTCTATACACCTCCTTGATTTTATAGTTCAAATTAATCATCATTAAAAAGAGTCAACAACTTTTCAAATTGTGGATTAACATAACCCCTGTCACAGCCACAATCGCCGTCATTTAAATTATGACCGCATTTAGGACATAAGCCCTTACAATCATCGGAACACAAAACCTGCATAGGCAGATTAAGCATAATGTTAGCTATGACAGCCGGTTTCAAATCAATCGTCTTATCTGAAAGCTCCCAAAACTCTTCTTCTGAGTCAGGTGTTTCTGAATACACCTCATTTAAGTCAAAATCAAGTTTGGTTTCAAAAGCACTAAGACATAAGTCACAATTCAAATTTAAAACCGTCTTAACCCTGCCTTCAACTACATAATCATTATCCCTGCGATAGATAACACCATCTACCTGTGCAGCAATATTCATCATATAGTCACCTCTTGGAAGCTCCAGTTTTTCATTAAAACTGAATTCTTCTCTTTTATCAGCAAGATATTTAACATCAATAAGCATAATAACACTCCTGTTCCGCAGGAATAGTCAGCCTATTCCGTTAAGCCGAATAATAATATTACCCGACAACACATCAAATGACATTATATCATTACACTTATATTTTGTCAAGTACTTTTTATGTGAATTTCAACCCTTTTCATATCTGCAATTCACATATTTTCATTTACATTAAAGCAGTAAATATTGTCTTTTTATGAATAAAATTACTTTAACAATTCCATAGTATCCTGAGCAATCATTAATTCTTCATCAGTTGGAATGATGAATGTCTTAACTTTGCTGCCTTCACCTGTAAAGTCAATATCTTCACCGCGAAGCTTGTTCTTCTCAGAATCAATCTTTACACCAAGGCACTCAAGGTATTCACATATAGCAGCTCTGTGTCCGCCGTTGTTTTCACCAATACCTGCTGTAAATACAATAGCATCACATCCGCCAAGAGCAACATAATAAGCACCGATAAACTTAGCAATCTGGTATCTGAACATATCAAGTGCAAGTTTAGCTCTTTCATCGCCTTCATTCATAGCTGCTTCAGCATCTCTGAAATCGCTTGACTTGCCTGTAACACCAAGCAAACCTGACTTCTTATTCATAATAGTATCAATTTCATCAGGAGTTAAGTTTTCCTTCTTCATTAAGTAAGGAACGATAGCAGGGTCAATATCACCACATCTTGTACCCATTTCAAAGCCTGAAAGAGGGGTAAGACCCATAGTTGTATCAATAACCTTGCCATCCTTAACAGCAGCAATAGATGAACCGTTTCCTAAATGACAAGTAATCACTTTACTGTGTTCAGGATTTCCAAGCATCTCAATAGCTCTCTTAGAAACATATCTGTGGCTTGTACCGTGGAAACCGTATCTTCTTACATCATACTTCTCATAATATTCATAAGGAAGTGCATACATATAAGCCTTTGGAGGCATAGTCTGGTGGAAAGCAGTATCAAATACAGCAATATTAGGAACACCAGGCATTAACTTTTCACAAGCCTCAATACCCATAAGATTTGCAGGATTGTGTAAAGGACCTAAGTCAAAACACTTTCTTACAACATCCTTAACTTCTTCAGTCACTACGCAGGATTCTGTAAAGTACTTGCTTCCGTGAAGTACTCTGTGTCCAACACCGTTTATTTCACTAAGATCAGCAATAACACCGCACTCAGGATCAACAAGCTTTTCCATAACAAGCTTGATAGCTTCGTCATGATTAGCCAAAGGCTGTTCAAACACAACCTTATCCTTGCCTGTAGGTCTGTGCTGAAGATTAGAACCCTCTATACCGATTCTTTCAACTAAACCTTTAGCTAAAACTTCATTGTTATCCATATTGTATAACTGATACTTTAAAGATGAACTACCGCAATTAATAACTAAAATTTTCATTTATATTCTCCTTAATATAATACTTATTACTTATCTGCCAACTGAGCCTGTACAGCAGTCATAGCAACTACACCTACAATATCCTCAGCAAAGCAGCCTCTTGAAAGATCATTTACAGGCATAGAAAGACCCTGTAAAACAGGACCGTAAGCTTCAGCCTTTGCTAATCTCTGAACTAACTTATATCCAATATTTCCTGCTTCAAGGCTTGGGAATACAAGTGTATTAGCATGTCCTGCAACTTTGCTTTCAGGAGCCTTTAATGCACCAACCTCAGGTACTAAAGCAGCGTCAAGCTGTAACTCACCGTCAAGTTCAACTTCAGGAAATCTTTCCTTTGCAATTTTAACTGCCTCTGCAACCTTAGTAACATCATCATGCTTAGCACTTCCCATAGAAGAGTAAGAAAGCATTGCTACCTTAGGCTCACCGCCTGTAAACATTTTAAATGACTCAGCAGAAAGACCAGCGATTTCAGCAAGTTTTGCAGAATCAAGATCAGTATTAACCGCACAGTCAGCAAATACAAAAAGACCATTGTCACCAAATTCACAATCAGGCACTTCCATAAGGAAAAATCCTGAAACAGAACTGATACCTGGCTTAGTCTTTAATAACTGTAATGCAGGTCTTATAGTGTTACCTGTTGAATGGCAGGCACCTGAAACTGCACCGTCAGCGTCACCGCACTTGCACATAAGGCATGCATAGTACATATAGTCCTTTGTCATCATTTCCTCAGCAGACTCAGGTGTAACTCCCTTTTTACTTCTTAACTCAACAAACTTGTCGATATACTTCTGTCTGTTAGGATCAGTAAATGGGTCAACAATAACAGCACCGCTAATGTCATAACCCTTGCTGTTTTCGGCAATTTCCTCAGGAGTACCGATAATTACAAGATTAGCAATACCCTCCTTTAAAATCTGCTCAGCAGCAGCAAATGTTCTTTTATCCATAGATTCAGGTAAAACAATAGTTTTCTTATCTGCCTTAGCTTTAGCTTTAAGGCTGTCCATAATACTCATAATTTTTTCTCCTTTCAAAATTGAAATATAGAGTAAACACTCTTATCTAGCTTAATTATAACCCCAATATCAAATTTTCACAATATCTTTTTTGAAAAAATTTGTATTTTTTTTTAAATTTTGCTATACTAACCCTGTTACATAAATAAAAAACGGAGGTTTTAATATGGCAGCAGGTATCATTGCAGAATACAACCCCTTTCATAAAGGACATAAATACCACATTGAAAAAACTATAGAACACACAAAAAAAGATATTGTTGCTATAATAAGCGGTAACTTTGTGCAGAGAGGCGAGCCTGCAATGCTTGATAAATATACCCGTACAAAAATGGCACTTTTAAACGGTGTATCGGTTGTTTTGGAACTGCCCGTGCAATATGCCACAGGTTCTGCTGATATTTTTGCAAAAGGAGCTGTAACTATACTTAACAGCAGCGGAATAATAGACGCACTGTCATTTGGCAGTGAATCAGGTTCTGCTGATATGTTTAATGATATTGCCGAAGTCCTTAATAATGAACCTCCCGAATTTAGAAATTTGTTAAAAAACTATCTTAACACAGGGCTTTCATATCCTTCAGCAAGAAACAAGACACTTGAGGATTTTTTAAATAAGCCTCTTGAATTTTTAAATAAACCTAATAATATTCTTGCACTGGAATATGTAAGGCAGCTTAAACTCTTAAACAGCAGTATTAAACCAATTACAGTAAAACGTCTTACATCAGATTACAACAGCACAGAACTAAGCGGGGAAATTTCGTCAGCTTCAGCTATAAGGACAGCATTGTTAAAAAATGATATGTCAGCTCTTTCATCTGTTCCTGAAAATTGTATAAAACTTATGCACGGCAAAAAGATACCTGTACTTGATGACTATTCAGATATACTCTCCTATTTGCTTTGCACTGTACCGCCAAAAGAACTTGCTTTTTATGCCGATATTACAGAAGGTCTTGAAAACCGAATATTAAATACAGACTTCAAAACTATAAGCGAGCTTATATCCAAAACAAAAACAAAACGCTATACTTATTCTAAGATTCAGAAAGCAATACTTCATATTATTTTATCCATTACAAAAGAGAAACAGCAAAAAGCACCTGAATATATAAGAGTACTTGGCTTCAGGAAGGATAAAAAGCACTTAATTTCAGAAATGGCCAAAAAAGCCTCATTGCCTGTTATTACAAATGTTAAAGGCAATGAAAGTCTTTTGCAAAAAGAAATACTTTCATCTGATATATACAATATCCTTATTGACAACAAAAAGGGCACTGAATATACAACCCCTATTGTAATTGTATAACACCGCAAAAAAGTACCTTATAGGTACTTTTTTTAACAAAAAATATTTTTATGCAACACCTTCACTGAAATAATCAAGTATTCCCATATAAATTGCCCATGCCAATTTTTCCTGATATTCAGTGCTCATCAATTTATCATGCTCAACACCATTGCTTAAAAAGCCACACTCAACAATAACACTGGGAATTTTAATCTGTTTAAGCACATAATAACTTTCATTTGCTTTAGCTATTCTTTGGTTATCAATATCCACAACTTCCTTAAGCCTGTTCTGAATTAAGGATGCAAGCCTTTTGCCCTCTTCAGAACCCTTGTAGTAAAACACCTGAGCACCCTTTACATTACTCTTTGGAAATGAATTTTGATGAATACTTACAAACAAGTCAGCATTGCTGTTATTTGCAATGTCTGCTCTGTTCCTGAGATCGGCCCTTTTATTTTCAGACAGAGAAGAATCCTCAACTCTTGTAGTTCTTACTACAGCACCGCCCTGTTCTAAAAATCCGCACAATTTTCCTGCTATTGCCAAATTAATTGTTTTTTCCGTTACACCGTCAGAAGCAACTTTTCCCGGATCAAATCCTCCGTGTCCTGCATCAACAACAATACACCTGCTGTTTACCGGCATAACAGATACTGCTATATTTTCATCATAATATGTCTTAGCAACTCCTGTAAATATCACACACACATATAATACAGTCAGCACTTTATTTCTGGTTATTTTCATCAGAACACCCCAATACCTGTTATTACATTATAGTGATGTGCTTTTCAAAATATACCCTATTTTTATTATTAAATATAGCCTGTAAAACACCCTAAACATTGCTTTCTTTGATTTTAACTGCAAAACTTAGCATAACACATTTTCATTATCCCTGTTCTCATTATATCAAATGTGCGTGCCCTGTCTGAACAAAGCACGCACATTTGATTTTTACACATATTTACATATATATAAAGGAGGACAAACTCAAACAAATTATCAATTTTAATTTTTATAAACTCACAAGAAGCATATTTGCCTGGCCTATAACACCGCAAAGCATTTCCATTATTTTAACCTGAATTTTATTTATTTCTTCAAACACTTTATGTAATACTGAATAGTCACTGTCTATACAATTAAGTTCAAGCGTCATTTGATGTATATACTGATCACCCTCAATTTTTTCACTATACTCTCTTAAAGCTTCCTCTATAGACTCTTTGTGATTAACATAATTTCTATACATTTCAATTTGATCATCAGCCAGGTTTTTTTTAACCTTTGCATAATCTGATAACCTTGTACTTATTTGCTTATCATTATCTTTTGTACACATTATCATATTGTTAATTATCTCTGTATTTGACTTTACAGACTTTACCATAGCCTCTACATTGCTGCATGAATAAACTTTCACATTATTATCCATTTACCTCTCTCCTTTTTTACCAAATTCTGACTTCATTTAAATTCTTGCTTTAATAATATAAATATTAACTTATAAAGTCATTTCCCCTTTACCTTGTATATTTATAATACCATATATTTCAAAAGAAAAAATTAAGGCAAGATTATATTATTCTTAAAGTTACAAAATTTTAATTTAATTTTTAACACAGTTACCACAAATTACAAACCGCCAAATTTCCCTAAGAATTAATAATATTGCCTTTATGCGTAAAACATATTAATGAGGTGATAAAAATTGAAAAAAACGCTCTTAATCCTTTCATTGCTTTTTTTAACAGGCTGTAACAAACTTAAAGCAAAAGATATACCTTTAAGTCAGGTACTTGAAGAAATAAAAGTAATTTCAGAATTTAACAACACACAGACAGCAGATCTTACAAATCAAAAAACAGCTGCACAATACGGTATAGACCCTACCTCTGTTTCAGAAGGCTATGTATATTATTCCACAGATGAAGATACCTCAGATGAGGTAATAATTGCCAGAGCAGCATCTCAGGATAAAGTGGAAAATGTAGAAAAAGCAATAAGTGCTGAACTGACGGCAAAAACGACAGCATGGCAAAATAATGAAAAAGAATCAAAAAAAATTGAAAACCATGTTATGAGAACAATTGGTGATTGTGTATTGCTGGTCATAGGTGATAAATCAAATGAAATTGACCAGGTCTTTAACCAATTAAAAGAAGAATAGTTTATTGCTGGGTATATGCAAAATGGCTTAATCATTGTTTTTTCTATTGACAAACCCACTTATAAATATTACAATATAAGTAGTATAAAGCCATATTTCATCAACGGCTAGTGGGAGGATTTTTATGTTTCTATTTAAGAAAAAATTATTGGCTGTTTCCTTTGCCTCTTTATTAATTATATGCTCTGCCTGCAGCAGCAATGCAAAGAATGAACAGTCTGAAAATAATAATAATGACAATTTTGAAATTTCTGTAAATAATGCACAGCTTCCGGATGTAAATGACGATATGGCACCCTCAGATGAAGAAAAAATAGAAATAAGCATAGGACTTGTTAAAAACAGTGCTTCTGCTCTTGGATCAGCTCACCTGTTTTCAAACAGCGAAAACAATTCCGCTTATGAAAAATATAAGCCTGTCATTTATAACACATACACAGAATTATTAAATGCTTTTAAATCAGGAGAGTTAAAAGTTGCCGTTCTTCCTCCTGACAAATCAGCTTTGGCTTATACTGATTCCAACTGTTGGGTTACAGCTGTCACAAATGGCTGTAATTATTACATCGCTGAAAACGGTTCAACCATAACTGACATAAAAGATCTCAGCGGCAAAACAATTACAGTAAGTGCTGAGGACACAATGGCAGACAGCATTATGAATATTATTTCAAATGCTAACAATCTCAATATATCTTACTCTTTTGTGGACACAAATGCACAGCTTATAAGCGGACTTAAAGACGGAAGCATAAAACTTGCTCTTATACAGGAACCTTATTTAAGCCAGGCAACTAACAACAGTAATATCAGAAGTGCAATAGACCTTTATGACTACTGGAATGATGCAGCCAACACAGAACTTATTACTTCCTGCCTTGTTGTTAATAAGAGTTTTGTTTCTGAAAATCCCGTGGCATTTCAGTTCTTTATGAAAGATTATACAGCTTCTGCTTCTATGGCAAAAAGAAACACTGAAGAAACAGCACAAAGTGCAAACAAATTTGCCCTTATTGATGATATAAATGCAAGCAAAGCAGCTATACCGGGCTGTGGTGTAATGTTTAAAACAGGCGAAGATATGAAATCAATGCTTACAGAATTTTATAATATTATTGCACAAAACAATGCCGATATACTTGGCGGACAAGTTCCCGGCGATGATTTTTACTTCTCAAATGAAAATTAAACTTTTAAACAGGCTGTTGAAAATCAACAGCCTGTTATTTATTCAGTTACATAATTTTTATTAAAATTTTTAGTATATTGATTTAAACTTTGTATAGCTTCTGCTGTGCATTTTTTTTACAAAAAAATACTTGATTTGAATATTGCAAACTCAAATCAAGCACTTAAATTTTAATATTTATTTGTCCTAAACTTATACCTAAAAAATTTATATACTAAACTCTTGTTATAATTTTAAAACATTATATTTTTAATATCATTTAAACTCATATATAACACTTTTAAAGAATACAGTTACTGAAAAGTTTTCAAAAATCTGATTTATATACTTGATACCAAATAAGGTATAACATAAGTAATAAAACTCATTATAGCACTGGCAAGCACTATACCAAGAAAAATAGCAGGAACAGCCTTTTTAAGCTTAATTCCAAGCAAAGCAGCAACCAACGAACCGGTCCATGCTCCTGTACCCGGCAATGGAATTCCTACAAACAGCAACAGTCCCAGAAACTCATACTTTTGTATACTGTCACTTTTACCCATAGCTCTGTATTCCAGTTTTTCAACCAAGCCTCTTGTCACATTAAATCTTTTTAACCATTCAAAAATCTTATTTATAAACAACAGTATAAAAGGAATAGGAATTATATTTCCAACCATACACAAAAACAAAGCTCTTAAATATGGCACCTTTAATATTGCAGCAGCTATAAGTCCGCCTCTTAGTTCCAATATAGGTATCATAGAAATAATAAAGACAGTCAAATCCTTGTTAAGACCATTAAGCAGATTTAACATTACATCAATAAGTGATTCCATACAAACCTCCGAATTCCCCTTGCCTAAAATAAAGCTGTTTTTCATAGATAGTTTAAATTATACATTAAGCCCAGAATATATGCAAGCTAATTACTGCTTATTTAATACAATTTTAATTATATTCTCAGCTTATTTACCAAAATATATTTTCCCATTTTTCAATTTTTATATTCTGTTTATTCTTTTAAGCATACTTATAATTCTGCCGCCTGCCGGTATCATTTGCAAGTCCTCTTTTTTAAACCCTTTTACACAAACCATAGCCCCAAAGTACACAACAACAGCAAACACAATAGCAATAAGAGTAGCAATAGTATTACTCGGTATTACTGCATAAATTCCATAATACCCCCCTATTGCACCAATACTCATAGCTACAGCCGCAATTCCCGGTTTTACAAGCATACCTACATAGTCAGGCTTTACATTTGTTGCCTTTACCAAAGCTCTGAAGTTTAGTATACTGCATACTATGTAGCAAACAGTTGTACTTATTACAGCACCCACAACATTTATCTCGGGTATGGCAATGAGAATATAATTTACCGGTATTTTGGTCAATGCGCCCCACAAAGCATTAAATGCAGGCGTTTTAACCTTTCCTATTCCTTGAAGCACACCTGTGGAAATCTGGCTTAATGCAAGGAATATGACGCTAAAAGACCCAACGGAAATAAGCATACCGCCCTCAGCATAATTAGGAAACAGCATAGCCAGTATCTGACTTCCCAAAGCACCAAGACCTGCTGCAGCCGGTATTGAAATCATCATAGTTATTCTTAAAGCAGTATCAACTTTTGCCTGTACCAGCTTATGTTCCTTTCTTGCCATACTTGCAGCTATACTCGGTATTACAGCTGTTGCAATTGCCGTTGAAATTGCTACAGGCAATGTAGACAATGTTACATACTTACCTGTAAGCTGACCATATAACTTTTCTATCATATTATGTTCAAAGCCGGCAGCTGCAAGCCTTGAGTTAACCATAGCCATATCCACAAAATTTGTCATACTGAATATTGCAGTACCTGTAATAATCGGAACAGCTATTTTTACAAGATTTTTTGCAATTTCAGCACTTCCCTCTATTCTGTAATCTTTTTTATCTTCTGCATATATAGCATCTCTGTTTTTTCTCGTTTTTATATAGTATATGAACAAAACTATCAGTCCCGCCAAAGCACCTATTCCCGTGCCGGCTGTACCTCCGGCAGCACCAAACTCAACACCATATCCAACAAGAAGCCATGCAAGATATACACTAAAAACTGCGTTAAATACTTGTTCAATAAGCTGTGACAGAGCTGTAGGTATAGTAGTGTTAAATCCTTGAAAATATCCCCTGTATACAGCCATTATACCTACAATAAAAATAGTCGGTGTAAGTGTATACAAACACCATATACTGCTTGTTGCTCCTGTCCACCGACAAAAAGCCTTCGCCCCTAGTGCCATAATAACCGCACATAACAAACTTACTATACCTGATGTCCACATAGACACATTAAATATCTTTCTTGCATTAGAATATTCACCCACAGCAATTTTTTCCGAAATCATTTTAGATATTGCTACAGGTAACCCGGCAGAACTCATAATGAGAAAAAAATTATAAATATAATAACCTGCAGAGTAAATGCCGTTACCCCTGTCCCCTATCATATTAGTAAGAGGCAATCTGTACAAAAATCCTATAACTCTCACTATAAGTCCGGCAGCAGCTAAAATTGCCGCCATTTTTACAAAGGAACCGCCCAATAAATTTTTATTACTTTTATTATTCCCCATATTATCCATCCTTAAAAACAGTCATTAAAGGGAAAACAGCTTTGCCGTTTTCCCTTTGTCTATAATACTGTTAAAATTACAGTACATCAATTTATTAATTATTTCTTGCAGCCTTTCTTCTTTCAACAGGATCAAGAATTCTTTTTCTAAGTCTTAAAGACTCAGGAGTTACCTCTACAAGCTCATCATCAGATATAAAGTCTATACACTGTTCAAGACTCATTACAATATGCGGTGTAAGCTTTAATGCATCATCTGAACCTGACGCTCTTGTATTTGTGAGCTGCTTTTTCTTGCAGACATTTATAGGCATATCCTCTGATCTTGCGTTTCTGCCTACAACCATACCCATGTAGACCTTGGTACCTGCACCAATAAAAAGGTCGCCTCTTTCCTGGGCATTGAAAAGACCATAAGCAACAGCGTCACCTGTTTCACTTGCCACAAGTGAACCCTGGCTTCTTGAAGCAATATCACCCTTATATGGCTCATATCCGTTAAACTGACTGTTCATAATACCGTTACCTCTTGTGTCAGTCATAAATTCATTTCTGTAACCAATCAATCCTCTTGCAGGTATATTAAACTCAAGTCTTGTGTATCCGGCCTGTCCTGGAGCCATATTAACCATTTCACCCTTACGAGTACCAAGTTTTTCAATTACAGAACCAACAAATTCTTCAGGAACATCAATAGTTACAAGTTCCATAGGCTCAAGCTTCTTGCCGTTTTCATCAGTCTTATATAAAACCTCAGGTCTTGAAACCTGGAATTCATAGCCCTCTCTTCTCATTGTCTCAATGAGGATTGACAAGTGAAGTTCTCCTCTTCCGCTTACCTTAAATGCTTCTGCAACATCGGTGTCTTCAACTCTCAAAGAAACATCTGTATTTAATTCCTTCATAAGTCTGTCTCTAAGGTGTCTGCTTGTAACATACTTACCTTCCTGACCTGCAAACGGAGAATCATTTACATGGAAAGTCATAGAAAGTGTAGGCTCAGAAATCTTGTTAACCTCTAAAGGCTTAGGATCATCAACGCCTGCAATAGTATCACCAATATGAATTTCAGGCATACCTGATACAGCAACAATTGCACCAACAGTACTTTCCTTTACTTCAATTCTTTCAAGTCCCTCGTACTCATAAAGCTTTGTAACTCTAAGCTTTAAAAGCTTTTCAGGTTCGTGATAATTTACTATACAAACTTCATCATTTACCTTTACAGTACCGTGGTCAATTTTACCTATACCAATCTTACCTACATATTCATTGTAGTCAATTGTAGTAACAAGCATCTGTAAATTTGCGTCAGGATCACCTGTAGGAGCAGGAATATGCTCAATAATAGTGTCAAATAACGGCTTCATATCAGTCGCCTCAAGAGCTTCTTCAGGTGTAAGGGCAGCCTTGCCCATTTTAGCAGATGCAAATACAAAAGGAGAATCAAGCTGTTCATCAGAAGCGTCAAGCTCCATAAAAAGCTCAAGAATTTCATCTACAACCTCGTCAGGTCTTGCCTCAGGTCTGTCAATTTTATTTACACATACAACAACAGGAAGTCCAAGAGATAACGCATTTCTTAAAACAAACTTAGTCTGAGGCATAGCACCCTCATAAGCATCTACCACAAGTACAACTCCGTCAACCATTTTAAGTACACGCTCAACTTCTCCGCCGAAGTCAGCATGTCCCGGTGTATCTACAATATTAATTTTTGTATGCTCATAATATACAGAAGTGTTCTTAGAAAGAATAGTAATACCTCTTTCTCTTTCAATATCACCACTGTCCATTACTCTTTCTCTCACTACCTGATTGGTTCTGAATGTTCCGCTCTGTTTTAAAAGCTCATCAACCAATGTAGTCTTGCCATGGTCAACATGGGCAATAATAGCTATATTTCTGATGTCATCTCTGGTCTGAATCATTTTAATTTCCACTCTTTCTTTATTGGTATGTTATATTTTTCCTCAATTTCAGCCGAAAATATTCGTAAATTCTTATTCAGAATAAACATACAAAATAAAAAAGTACATATTTCCGCATTATTTCTATTTTAACACCAATGTCACAAATTATCAAGTGAAATGAATACCAATTTATCATAAAGTATAAAGTAATATATAGACAAAATGCCCAAACCAACTTTTTTAGTTTGGACAAATATTAATATATTATTTATTTCATAGCCTCACTCATCATACACACGCCTTCAGCCTTAGCGTCAAAGCAGCTTTGTGCATTAATATTATTTATACCGCCCAAGGCATAAACAGGTATACTCACATTATTGCATATATTTTTAAGCCAATACAACCCCTTAGGTTCTACATCTTCCTTGCACTTTGTCCTGAAAATAGGGCTGGCTGTTATATAGTGAGCACCCAAAATTTCAGCTTCTTTTGCTTCATCAAGACTATGGGCAGATACTCCTACTATATCATAATTATGCAATTTATCCGCCTCTCTTCTGAAAATATCAAGAGGCAGATGTATTTTTCGGTAATTAAGTTCCTCACAAGCATTTACATAAGTGTGAAGAATTATTTTATCGCTTATTTCAATTGCCTTTTCAGCAAGATATAGGTATTCCTTATATGGCAAATCCTTTTCTCTTAGAATAATATAGTCAAAATCCGAACTATGAAGTTTTTTTACTTGTTCCATTAAATCTGAACAAAGCTGTCTGTTTGTAATTGCAACTTTTTTAAACATAAATATACTCCATTCCTTTTGAACTTTTATACATATATATACTCACTCATTACTGGCTGCAGCCCCTGTGCTTTAATAGCGTTATATACCTCCTGTACATTTCTGCCGTCACTTATTTCAAACTGCTCATCACCTTTTTTTTCATTATCTCCGTGACCACCTATTCCAACATCAACACCTGCTGAAATTTTTGTAGCAGCAATTTTAATTGAGTTATCTCTGAACCTTGCACATTCCCTTGTAGAAATTGTCATACTTGCAAAAGGCAGGAATATTCTGTAAGCACACATTACCTGAAGCAGCTGTGTTTCGTGTACATCTTTTGGATTGATTTTGTCATTATTAATAATTGGTCTTAATCTTGGACATGAAAAGGCTATATCTGCATGAGGATATTTCTGCTGAATTAAGTAAGCATGAGTTCCCACTGCAAAGGCATCCTTTCTGAAATCAGAAAGTCCTAAAAGTGCAGCAAATCCTACTCCCCTCATACCGCCTTTTAGTGCTCTTTCCTGAGCATTAATTCTGTAAGGGAAAATTCTCTTGTGTCCGGCAAGATGCAGTGTTTCATACTTATCAGAATTGTATGTCTCCTGAAATACAGTTACATAGTCTGCACCGCATTTATGAAGATAATTATATTCATCACTGTTCATAGGATAAACTTCAAGTCCTATTACCTTGAAATACTTCTTGGCAATTTTACAAGCCTCTCCTATGTATTCAACACTTGACATTTTCTTGCTTTCGCCTGTAAGTATAAGTACCTCTTCAAGCCCGGTTTCTGCAATGGCTTTCATTTCTCTTTCTATTTCCTCTGCATCTAGCTTTGCTCTATGTATATTATTATGGCAGTTGAACCCGCAGTAAATGCAATAGTTTTCACAATAGTTTGCTATATAGAGAGGAGTAAACATCTGAATACTGTTTCCAAAATGTTTTCTTGTCTCAATCTGAGCCCTCTGTGCAATTTCTTCAAGCATAGGCAGAGCTGCCGGTGAAAGAAGTGCACCAAAATCATCAAGTGAAAGTACATCCTTTTCCAAAGCTTCTTTTACATCTTCCTCTGTATATTTGTCAGCGTCATAGCTATCCATTGCAGCAATAACCTTGTCCTGTATTTCAGAACCTATGTCCTCCATATCAGGCAAATACTTCATATGGTCTATTCTCAATTCAGGATTTGTTAATTCATTCATCTTTACATTCTCCTTTTATTAATCTCTTAAAAAGCCTGTTAAAGGTGATGAAGCACTTGCTCTCTCCATTACTCTTCCCATACCGGAAAGATAAGCTGTTCTTCCTGCCTCAATTGCTTTTTTAAATGCTTCTGCCATAGCAGGAATATTCCCTGCTGTTGCTATAGCTGTATTTGCCATTACAGCCGCAGCACCCATTTCCATAGCCTCACAAGCCTGTGACGGTTTGCCTATACCTGCGTCAACGATAATCGGCAGGTCAACTTCTTCAATTAAAATCTTTATAAATTCCTTTGTTACAATGCCCTTATTTGTGCCAATAGGAGCACCTAAAGGCATAATTGTAGCCGCACCTGCATTTTTTAAATCTCTTGCAACATTAAGGTCAGGATACATATAAGGCATTACTATAAATCCTTCCTTTGCCAGTATTTCTGTTGCCTTTATTGTTTCATAGTTATCAGGCAAAAGATATTTTGAATCTCTCATTATTTCAACTTTTACAAAGTCACCGCAGCCTACCTCCCTTGAAAGCCTTGCAATTCTTACAGCCTCATCAGCATTTCTCGCTCCTGAAGTATTTGGAAGCAGTGTAACTCCCTCAGGTATGTAATCTAAAATATTATCCACTTCTGAATTTGCCCTTCTTAAAGCAAGGGTTATGATTTCGGCTCCTGCATTTTCAACCGCTGCTTTAATAAGGTCAAGTGAATATTTTCCTGAACCTAAAATAAATCTTGAATTAAAATTATGACCGCCTATCACCAATTTATCATTTACCATTTTTATATCTCCTTTATTCCCAGTAAAAGTCTTAATACCATATTTGCCTGATGCATTGCACATATACCTACACGGGGAGCCATAAGACCAAGCCCCTCTTCAATGCCTGAGACAAAGTCACCGCATATATAAAGCCTTTCCATAGGCTGTTTTGTCTTAATCGTATTGCTTGTACCAAAACCTGCCATACCTGATGCTGAAACCACGGTTACATTGTCCGTTTCCGTAAGAAGCGTGTTTATAAGCATTGCCTTACTTTCAGCCTTATCAAAACATTCACACACTACACTGAAATTTTTAAATATTTCCGCAGCATTTTCTTCTGTAATCTTTATATTAAGTGTCTCCAAATTTATAACAGGATTTATTTTTCTTATTATTTTTGAAAGAGCCTCTGTTTTTGCCCTTCCTATATCCTCAGCAAAGTAATACTGCCTGTTAAGATTAGTAATATCAACTATGTCAAAGTCTGCCAAAAAAAGCTTGCCTATACCAACCCTTGCAAGGGCAACAGCCACATTTGAGCCTAAACCGCCCAAACCAGCTATTGCGGCACTGCTCTTTTTAAGTTTATTGTATATTTCAATTCCGTGCCTTTCAATAAGAGCATTAATAAATTCATTATCTGTCATATCAGCCACCGCCTACAAAGTTTACAATTTCTATAGTATCACCGTCATTTATTACACTGTTTTCATATTCTGTTTTTGGCACTATTGTACCGTTTTTTTCAACTGCTATAAAATTAAGTCTGTAGTTATTTTCTATAAGATAATTCTTTATTGTCATTCCGACGGCATAACCGGCGTCTTTACCGTTTATTTTCACCATTTTATCACCTCTTTTATTTTATAAAACAAAAAAAGGACACACAAAGAGAGCCGCACATTTGGCTGTGCCTCCTACACCTTACGCCTGCAATCCAAAAAAACTGCATTCGTGGTGGTGTACCCCTTTGTATGACCTTAGTCATTACTTTTAGAATATTTTAACAAATTACGGCAAATTTGTCAACATTGTTTTCTGCATCTGCTTAAAGAGATAATAAATATAATCTCAATTGTTTTTTAACTTAATAAAGGCAGAAAAACTAACGCTTTTCCGCCTTTTACTGCCTACTTCATATCTTCTGCTTTTACAGGCACAAAAATTTCTTCTTTCTCCTTTTTCTTAAACCTATCATATTCTTCCTTAGCCAGTCTGTAAAATTCCATTTGGCTTGATAGTACATCTCTTGCCCCTCTTCTGTCAATATGCTTATATGTCCCGTCAGGCTGCTGTATCTTAGCCTTTAAATTATCCCTTAGTGTAATATCTATAATTTCCATTACTTTCTTTTTTAAAGATTCGTCTTCAACAGGGAATGCGACCTCTACACGTCTGTCAAGATTTCTGTTCATCCAGTCTGCTGAAGCAAGGTAAATTTTAGGATTTCCGCAGTTTTCAAAGTAATATATTCTGCTATGCTCCAGAAATCTGCCTACTATACTTCTTACAGTTATATTTTCACTGACAGTTTTAATACCTGATTTAAGGCAGCATATTCCCCTTACAATAAGCTCAATTTTTACCCCTGCCATACTTGCTCTGTAAAGTGCTTTTATTATTCCTGTATCCACAAGAGAATTCATTTTTGCAATTATCTTTGCAGGTTTACCCTCAAGAGCATTTTTTTCTTCTCTCTCTATATTTTTTATAAACATTTCCCTCAAGTCCGTAGGTGCAGCCGCTATTTTATTCCACACAGGATATTTTGCATATCCGGACAGACAGTTAAATATTGCAGACACATCAGAACCTATTGTTTCTTTACATGTAAAAAGTCCCATATCAGTATAGAGTTTTGCAGTCTTGTCATTATAGTTTCCTGTTCCAAGGTGACAGTACCTTACAATCCCCTCTTCTTCTCTTCTTACCACAAGGCACAGCTTACAATGAGTTTTTAAACCTACAAGCCCATATATAACGTGACACCCTGCCTTTTCAAGTTTTTTAGCCCAGTTTATATTATTTTCCTCATCAAACCTTGCTTTAAGCTCCACAAGTACAGTTACCTGCTTGCCGTTTTCAGCTGCCTCAATGAGAGCCTTTATAATAGGCGAATTACTTGATACTCTGTAAAGTGTCTGTTTAATTGCAAGCACATTTTTATCTCTTGCCGCCAGCCTTACAAAATTAACAACAGGCTCAAAGGATTGATACGGATGATGCATAAGAACATCTCTTTCCCTTATAACCTCAAACATATCCCTGTCCTCAAACTCTGTTACCGGTACAGGCGGCATAGGTTCATTGCACAAATCAGGTCTGTTTACAATTCCCGCCAGAGAAAACCACACAGTAAGGTCAATAACATCAGGTATCATATAAACTTCATGCTCTTTAATCTCTAATTGTTCCCTGAGAAAACCAAATGAATTAGGGCAGATATCTTTATCTACCTCAAGTCTTACAGGCGCCCCCCACTTTCTCTGCTTAATAGAATCCTCTATTTCAGAGAGCAAATCATGGCTGTCCTCCTCATCTATTTCAAGGTCAGCATCTCTTGTCACTCTGAAACAATATGCTGATACAACCTTATTCCCGTTAAAAAGTTTATTAATATATGCTGTCACAATTTCTTCCAGGAATATAAGCTCTGTTTTCCCATTTTCACATGGAAGTTTTACAATTCTCGGTACTACAGACGGAATAGGCACAACGGCAAATTCCTCTTCATTCTCCTCATTTCTTAATTCTATAATCAAATTAAGGCTTTTATTGGCTAACAGAGGAAACGGTCTTGAATTGTCAATAGCCATAGGAGTAAGTATTGGATAAAGCGTAGTATTAAAATATATTTTCACAAATTCTCTTTGTTCCTTATTCAGCTCACCAAATTTTAAAAATTTTATATTATTTTCTCCAAGCATAGGCAAAAGCATTCTGCAAAGGCAGCTGTATTGCCTGTACACAATTGTGTGCACTTTTTTTGATATTGCCTTTACCTGCTCCTTGGCAGTCATACCTGACGGGTCAGTTTTCACAGAACCTGAATAATCTTGTGTCACAAGTCCTGCAACCCTCACCATAAAGAACTCATCCATATTAGATGCCGTAATTGCAAGAAAATTAAATAACTCAAGCAATGGATGTGTCTTTTCAGTTGCCTCTTCAAGCACTCTTATGTTAAATTCAAGCCAGCTCAGCTCCCTGTTGTAATAATAATCCTTGTTATTCAAATCTATCATCACATTACACTCCTTCTGTTAAGCACGGTCTTTATGCCATACACATCCTCAAATAACTGTCTGTTTTTCTTAAATGCCCATTTTTCAAGGTCAATATTTTTATATGTAGAAACTGTAATAATAAGCTGACCATTTCTCATTCTGACATCTACTTCCTCTATTTTCTTATTGTACCCAATGTGAACAGCATTTGCCAGTTTAAGTATAGCACTTAGCTTACATACCTTTACCCTTTCCTCAAAATCCATTTTACCGTAAACACCATTATCCTCATAAGGCATAACATCTTTGTGATAATATGCTATGGCAGCAATAAGGTGCTTTTCTTCTTCGTTTATCCCTACAATATCAAGTCCTTTAATCATATGATAAGATAGTCTGTCATACTCTCTTATGTTTACAGCTTTACCTATGTCTTCCAGTATTGATGCAATATGAAGCAGCAGTCTTTCCTTGCCTCCAAGCCCATGATGCTTCTTCATTTTGTCAAATATTTTAAGAGCAGTATTACTTACTGCATTTGAATATTCCTTGTCACGTCTAAACCTTGTTTCTATATTTTTGGCAGATATAACACTGAATTCCTCATAGGCTTTTGTCAGAAGCCTTGCACTTTCAGGAAAAAGTTCTTCATAAAGTATTGCGTCACCAACAGTAAACATAGGTGATATAATATTCTTATCACTTGTAAATTTAATAATTCTAGAATAAATAATTATTGCAGGCAAAATACTTTCAGCCTTATCCACAGACATATCATATTTTTCAGCGATTTCCTCAGGCGTCATATTTTTAATATCGTTGTAAGTTTCCAAAAAACTTTCCCTTGTAATAATATTGGTACCATTTTTATTTTTTGCCTTGCATATTGAAGAAATCGTTTTTATTTCATTACCGCTTATCACAAAATTCTGTAACTTCTCAATTATAAATTCACTAATAGAATCCTGAAAAGGCTTTAAATATTCTTTTATTACCTGAACATAGTTTGAAGTATTTTCTCTGTAGTCATCAAATAACTCAGATACCCTCAGAGCACCTATTTTTATATTTTGTCCGCCTATGACTTTGCTGTCTTTCAGCACAAATATGCTTATATTTCCCGAACCCAAATGTGCAATAAGCGTTGAATTCATTTCTTCTCTGCTCAATGAGGCAATAGTCATTTTATTTATATATATCTTTTCCTGAGTATCATCAATTACTCTAAGTTCCAGCCCTGTTTTTACCTTTAGCTGATCTAACACAAAATCCTTGTTCTTGCTCTCCCTTACAGCAGTTGTAGCAAAAACATATATATTCTTTGCTCCATATTCATTAGCTATGTTCTTATATCCATTTATAATTTCAGCAGCCTCTTCAATACTCTCAAATGAAATTTTACCGCTGTGAAAAGTATCTCTTCCAAGTGCAAGAGGATTTGAAACAGATTCCAGTATTTTTATATTTTCGACGCCCCTTTCTCCTATTTTAAGACGCAGCTCATTTGAAGCAATTTCTATTACAGCTATACACTTTTTCATACACATATCCTCCCTTGTATAATAATTTTATACATTGATTTTATTGTACTTAAATTTCCTTAATTCCATATAATTTATTTAAACGGCACTTCGGCAGAAATATAATTATAAAACTTATTAAATACAAGTTTTCTTACTCTTTAAAATCTCTTATACTAACTATCCTGCATTTCAACATATTTTTAAAGTAACATTAAGTTAAATAAAATCAAATTTTATGTAAAATAACAAAAAACATTTTACATACAACAATATATGAGTTAAAATATACACATACTAAAATGACATATCATAAACTAATCCGGAGGCGTAAAGATGCTGACTATACTTAACACAGAAGAAAATATAACAAAGAGAACCGATTTTATATCAAAAGGCAGCTGGGTTAACCTTAGTTCCCCATCTAATCATGAAATTTTAGACGTAGCGTCTCAGCTTAATATCGACCTTAAAGATATACGTTCAGCCTTAGACTCCGATGAAGTATCAAGACTTGAAAAAGAAGATGATTACACACTCCTGTTAATAGATATTCCTACAGTCATAATAAAAAACCAAAGTTCTATATATACTACTATACCACTTTCC
Organism: uncultured Eubacteriales bacterium; assembly: GCA_905201505.1. Classification (GTDB taxonomy): domain Bacteria; phylum Bacillota; class Clostridia; order Lachnospirales; family CAG-274; genus Gallispira. The sequence continues at coordinate 32,754 of CAJKOJ010000004.1, forward strand.
GTGATTTATTCAAAGGAAAATCTCATTACAGTATGCCTTGAAGATTCCCCTGTTATTAATAAACTTATAAATAACAAGCAAGACCTTTGCACTTACAAGAGGACACAGCTTATATATAAAATTTTGTACAATTCAGCAAAGCTTTATATGGATTACCTTATTAAAATTAACAGTATTAGAGCGTATATAGAAACAAAAGTCTCTACAAAAGAAACCCTTACTGAATTATACGATCTTGAAAAAAGCCTTGTATATTTTAAAACATCGTTAAAAAGCAATGAAATTGTTTTAAACCGGCTTTTAAAACAACAAACAATAAAACAATACCCTGAAGACGAAGATTTATTAGAAGATGTACTTATTGAATATAAACAGGCTATAGAAATGACACAAATTTTCTATGAGGTTCTTGACAACACAATATCCAAATACTCTGCACTTATGGACTATGACTTAAACAATGCCATGAAACTTCTCACCTCATTTACTATAGTCCTTGCAATTCCTACCGTTATATCAGGAATATTTGGTATGAACCTTATTAACATTCCATGGGAAAATTCCTCTGTCGGCTTTTGGATTGTTAATGTTATAACCATAGCTATATGTATAATATGTATTATACTTTTAAAAAAGAAAAAAATGCTCTGAATGTCTTATATGCCCAAAATTTCTAAAGTTCAAGCCAATTGCATACTTATATAATTTATACTTAAAATCATAATTAAATATGATTATTATAAAAATAAAGCACAAACTTTATAAACCATAATTTTGTTCTAACAACACTAAAAGGCATAACAGAATATTATTTTGCATAATAAAATATATATTTGTCTTCTGTATTTGATAATTTAAGATAAATAACTAGTTATTATATAAGTTTAAGGATAACTTACAACAGCTTAAAGTATGCTGAATAAGCTTTTTTAAGCCCATTCATAGCAAAACTTTTCAGTGTATGCTTCCCACCGCATTCCATATAACTTTTATTACTCACAAAAGTCAAATAAGAAGAATATATTATTTTGAATAGAACAGAGGCCTTAATATGAAAAATAGTGAATTCAAAGCTGCAGAATATACTAGAAAAAGAAACAGCACTTTGAGCGAAAAGACCGTGATCAGGAATCTTTCATTGGTGAGTATCATAGGAAATGTTATATTGTCCGGCATTAAATTATTTGCAGGAATATATGGAAAATCAGGAGCAATGATTTCTGATGCAATTCACTCCATGTCCGATGTTGTGACAACTATTATTGCCTTTTTTGGAGTAAAAATATCACAAAAAACAGCGGACAAAATGCACCCATACGGTCATGATCGTATCGAGTGTGTTGCTTCCCTGCTTCTTGGCTTAATTCTTTTAGTAACCGGAATTGGTATAGGTAAAACCGGTGTTGACAACATAATTGCCGGAAATTATGAAAGCCTTACAGTTCCGCAGCCTATTGCCCTTGTTGCGGCAATTATATCAATTCTAGGGAAAGAAGCTATGTATTGGTACACACGTCACTATGCAAAGCTTATTAATTCTGCTGCTTTTATGGCAGATGCATGGCACCACCGCTCAGACGCTTTTTCCTCCATCGGTTCCTTAATAGGTATTGGTGGTGCAATGCTGGCATTTCCCATAATGGATTCCATAGCAAGCGTTGTCATTTGCCTGTTTATTTTGAAAGTTGCCTTCGATATATCCTGGGATGCTTTGAAAAAAATGCTGGACACTTCTTGCGGTGAAACTTATGAAAAACAGTTGACTGAATTTATTGAAGCTCAAGATAAGGTTGTTAGAGTCGATTTACTGCGTTCCAGAATGTTTGGTAATAAGGTGTATATTGATCTTGAAATCTCAGTAGACGGTAACAAACCACTGCATGAAGCACATGAAATAGCTGAACGTGTACATGAAAACGTAGAAAAAAACTTTTCCGAAGTTAAACATATTATGATCCATGTCAACCCTGCAGAAATTTTGACTTAAATAACTTCTGACAACATATAATTTAAACAAAATAACTTATATACTTTTATTTCAAAAATAAAAAACGGGTATTATCTGTAAAACAATAGATAATACCCATTTTTTATAAAATATTTGCTGCTCCTGAAATATTCATAACACATTACAAAAGTTAAAATACAGGAGCATATTACTTTCAAATTTTACTATACCAAAACTTACATAAACAACAAACTAAAATTTAAAAAGATTAATTTGCTCAATAATTTCATTATAATCCTAAGCAAAAACATATAACACCTTTCACTGAAATCACGGCCAACTAATAATAATATCAACTGATGTACTCCGCAAAAATAAAAACAAACCAATAATTTAGGGCATCATTTGCTTCGACTTAAGAAATAGAATATTTATAATTAATATAAAAAATGTGGCATAAGTTTTTAAACTTATGCCACTTGAGTTTATATATAGTAAACCACACCATTTAACAAAGAAATATGAATACTTACTGCTTTCACTGCAATAATTAAATTTTAAGTGCTGACATTTTTACTATACTTTGTATTGTAAGATATTTATTAAATACAATTACTCTTCAATATTACTAAATACTGAAACGTAGTAATCACCTGCACAACTCTTTGCAGCTGCGTCAAATACAGAGATGAGAACAGTTACATATATTTTTTCAACATCACCATCATTTATCCTTGAATATACATCTGCGGCTTTGTCCAAAACATCACAGCCTGCAAAAAGTACATCATCATCCTTGCTTGCAAAATCAGGTGGTGTCAGTTTGCCAACTTCACTTCTTATAGTTGCTGTTGCTGACTTAATATTCTTATATATAGTTTTTTTATCTGTATTTTTTCCAAAGTCAAGAGCCTTCTCAAGAATATCTCCTACCTTTTTTTGATATGCTCTTTCTTCCTTTGCCTCACTCTCTGTCAACTGGTCAAAGTCCCAGTCAGAAGCCTTTATTACTTCATAGTAATTTTCTAAAGATTCATCAAACTTGTCACTTAATGCAATCATTTTATCAGAATATTCCTTCATTGCTTCTTTTAACTCTAGAGAAACACGCTTTTCATCAGTAACAACAGACATATTATTTACATCCAAGAAAAAAGTACGGTCTTTAATGAATACTTCAATAGTATTTTTCAAATCACTAATTAAGTCTCTATTGTACTCATTTACATCAAGTGCATTTACCTTTTTTAAAAACATATTTTCAAATTCAATAGCCAGCTCAAGAACAATATTTAATTCTTCCTGACTTTTTACAGCATGGAAATTTGCTTCCATGTTTGTTTCAACAGATATATAGGCTGCACACAACGCTGATGCCATATTATATTCTATATATTCTTTAGCAAAAGCCTTATCTTCAGCTTCATTTATATTTTTGACATCTGTCTTTGTCTTTTCACCGGAACTTTTACTATCCTTTTCCGTTACATCTTCTGTCTTGCTTTCAGTCCCGTTCTTTGTTATACTTTCTGTTACGTTCTCTGTTTTGGTTTCTGCCTGACTTTTTAAACTTACAGTTTTGCTTTCACTGTCCCAGTCTACTTCAAGCCCTGTAGCCTCGCCAACAGCTCTTAATGGAAGCATCATTGAACCGTTCACAATTTGTGCAGGCACATCAAGACTTACTTTTTCACCATTCACATCAAAGCTGTCTGCATTTACAGTAACTTTCACTTCTGTATCTGCCTTTTTAAATACAGCAGTTTTAGTTTTATTATCCCACTCAATTTCATAGCCCAGCTTTTCAAACACACCTCTAAGTGGTATTAATGTTCTTCCCTCAATTACTACAGGTTCCTGAGAGCTGAATTCTACAGCCTCACCATTTAATTTTACATTTATTTCCCCCGCCATTACACTGCTGCACATCATAAGTACAGCAGCTGAAACTGCAACAAATTTTTTCATAGTATCTTCTCCTTACCCCAATAAATACGAATTGTAATATTCCCCTGCACACTTCTTTGCACAAATATCAAATGTCATAATCAAAGAAGTATAGTACATTCTGTTTTTTTCATTCTCGTCTTCTGAATTTAAAGACTTGTTTTCTGCACTTTTCTCTGCAAGTTCAGCTATTGATACAAGTGCCTGTGTATCTATTCGACATTTTTCAGGAGGATTAACCTTCAACAGATCCTCTCTCATATTTCTTAACTTTTCAGCCAAACTTTTTGCATTTTCTTCACTATTTATTAAATTTCTACTGTCAAATTTAAGATATTTATTAAGTATTTCTCCTACCTGCTTCTGGTAATCCTTTATTTGCTGAAGCTCGTTAGGATTAAACTCAGTCGAATTCTCATTTAAATCCTTAGCAGCCAATTCCCGCAAATCAATATTTACCGCACTTACAAGCTTTTCCATAGCATTATTATACACACTAATTGCCTTTGTAACATTACTGGTATATGGATTTTTTCTCTCATCTTTATAATTTTTAAGTAAAGCTTTGTAAGCATCATCCGCTTTGTTTGCAACATTATTAACAGCTGTGATAATATCGTTATTTGATTTACTGTTTTTTACCTTTTTTACACCTTCACGAGCAAAACTATTTATTTCGATAGCCTTTTCTAGACAACTTATTATATTAGGTCTGTCCTCATCCTTTCTATAATTGTAACTATTTAATTCACTATTACAATCACCCATTACATCTAAATAATACCTGCCAAAAACAACAGCTTGTGTATATATAATGTAATTTTCTGCAGCAGCTTTCTCTTCCTCTGTAAAAGATATAATTTTAGCTGTACTTCCCGCAGGTTCTTTTTCTTCACTTCTTTCAGACGTTTCTTTTTCTGTGGTTAAATCATTGGCACTCCTTGGCTTTATTGTTGCCATACCGCTTTCTTTATCAAACTTAAACTCAACATCATCACTTGTCATAGAGTTTTCAAGTTCTTCTAAACTCTGTACTGTATTGTTATCATCAGTCTGACTTTTTAAACTTACAGTTTTGCTTTCACTGTCCCAGTCTACTTCAAGCCCTGTAGCCTCGCCAACAGCTCTTAATGGAAGCATCATTGAACCGTTCACAATTTGTGCAGGCACATCAAGACTTACTTTTTCACCATTCACATCAAAGCTGTCTGCATTTACAGTAACTTTCACTTCTGTATCTGCCTTTTTAAATACAGCAGTTTTAGTTTTATTATCCCACTCAATTTCATAGCCCAGCTTTTCAAACACACCTCTAAGTGGTATTAATGTTCTTCCCTCAATTACTACAGGTTCCTGAGAGCTGAATTCTACAGCCTCACCATTTAATTTTACATTTATTTCCCCCGCCATTACACTGCTGCACATCATAAGTACAGCAGCAGAAACTGCAACAAATCTTTTCATATTTTCTCACGTTCCTTTTATATAAATTTACTGTCGAATTCGTCAAGAATTTCTGTATCTGATTCCTCTGAATATTCTTCAAAATATTTCATTTCATAGTTATCTTTTAATATAGTATCAAATAACAGATCAAAGGTAACCATAGAATATTCAAATTCTATAAAAGCTTCATTATTACCATCGTCAGAAAATGCACCCTTTTTAATATCATTTCCGGCCTGTTCAAGCAAATCACAGCATAAAAGCATGACTTCTCTGTCAAGCACACAAATATTCGGAGTTTCAGTATTTAAAAGACAATTTCTTATTTTATTTGCAGCATTTATAAATTCCCCTGACATATTTTTGGCAGTACTTCCATCTTTTATAAATTCTGTAGCAGCATTTGCTGTTTTTCCTATTTCTTTATAATACGCTTCTCTTTTAGCCTTATCTGAACCACTTAGTTTGTCAGGGTCAGGAGCATTATACTTCTCACTTTTTGCAATTTCCCAGGCATCATTATCAGTCTTTATCATTTCGGCAAAAAGTCCAGCCATAGCATTTTTAATAGCATTTGTTGAACTTTCTATTTTTGCTTTATATTGCTTATCACTTAAATCGTCATATTTTGTTGTAGCAATACTATCTCTTAAAAATTCATAATCATCAATACAAGAATCAATAAGTGCTATAAACTTTTTTACAACATTTTTATCCATATTGCCTGTTTTAATGTTTGATGCAACATTCTTATACTTTTTGCATTCATTTATTGCATTATCTACAATATCTACCAACTCATTTATAGAATATGAATACTCAAGAGCTCCGCTGATTTTATAGGCATTATAATCTTCAGAATATGATAAACTTCCAAGCATAGCTTCTACTGAGCAAAAAGTGACATAGCATCTTGCAGCGGAACGAAGTACTTCAAGCTCGTCATCTGCAATGGTATTACTGCCTGTCTTTGTATCATTTTTTACTGCTTTTTCTGTTACAGCTTCTGTTTCCTCTTCTGTAGTTTTTACAGTTGTCTCCTCAGTAGTTGTCTCAGTATTACTTATATTTGAAATAAGGCTTACAGTCTTATTTTCACTATCCCAGTTTACTTCAAGTCCTGTTGCCTCTCCGACAGCTCTTAAAGGGAGCATCATTGTACCATTAATTATCTGTGCAGGTACATCGATAGGTACTTTAATTCCGTTCACCTCAAGTTCCTTAGAGTTTACAGTTACCTTTACTTCTGTATCTTCTTTCTTAAACACCGCTGTTTTGGTTTCCCCGTCCCAGCTTATTTCATATCCAAGCTTTTCAAAAACACCTCTAAGAGGTATTAATGTTCTGCCCTCTGCTATTAACGGTTCCTGTGCGGCAAACTCTACTTTCTCACCATTAAGATTTACATTTATTTCTCCGGCAAAAACATTACTTGACATAACAATTAATGATATAGTCAACGCAGCTAATTTTTTCATTTAACATCCCTCATTTCTTTTTTTAACTGTATATATAGTTTTTTTATTATATCACAAAACGTAAAACAACAAATTTAATTGTAATAATTTGCACTCTTTTCGACTTATTTCGTCAAAACATTATCGTATCCTAACAATTCTGTAAGCTTAAAAATAAGTTCATCAGTTATTTGTACATAATTTTCCTTATTAGCATTTAATCTTTGCTTTGTTTCTTCGATGTAGAGCACAATTTTGGAATTGCCTTTATATTTTGATGTTATATTTGTTATATCCCCAATATTTATATTGCTTCCCTTTGGAATTTTAACCCACAGTGTCTTTGTATACTCCTCTATCTGCTCAATAGTCTTTAACTCCTCGCATATTACCTTTGAAGGCTGATCCTCAGCTATTGAGGCTCTGCCTTTTATAACAACAATCTCCTCTTCTTTTAGCATAAATGACACCTTATTATAGGAATCTGGAAATATTATCACTTCAATTGTTCCCAAAATATCCTCAACGGTGATAAATGCCATAATTTTATTATTTTTTGTAAACTTAGTGACAACACTTGATATAAACCCTGCTATTATCACGCTTTCTTTATCTTTTACTTTATTTCTGTCTTTAAAGTCCTCTTCCTCAGCAGGAAAGTCGGCAGTTGTCACACTTATATGCTTTTTAAGCATATCCCAGTATTTATCAAGAGGATTACCGCTTACATATACACCGAGTATTTCCTTTTCCTTTGAAAACTTATACTTGTCTGTAAATTCTTCTATCTGCGGAAGATTATCTTCGTTTTGTTCGCTGTGCACTTCCTCTTTACCCAGACCAAATAAATCCATTTGACCGGCAATATTATTTTTGGCATTATTTTTTACCCCTTCATATATGTTCACATATATATTCATATATTGAGCTCTTTTTCCGCCCAATGAATCAAATGCCCCGCATAATATAAGATTTTCAATTGCTCTTGAATTTATATTTGCATACATTCTGTTTATGAAATCTGTAAGAGATATAAACCCGCCGTTTTTTTCTCTTTCTGTTACAATATCCTTAATCACCTGTTTACCAACAGATTTAACCGCCGACAAGCAGAATAATATTCCCTCGTCGCAGGTTGAAAAATTACCAAATCCTTTATTTATATCAGGAGGCAATACCTTAATTCCCATCTGCTTACAAGCCCCTATATATCCTGAAACTTTATCCGGATTTCCTATAACACTAGTCATAAGAGCTGCCATAAACTCAACAGGATAATGACACTTGAGCCATGCTGTCTGATAGGCAACTACAGCATAGCAGGCAGCATGAGATTTGTTAAAGGCATACTTTGCAAAGTCTGTCATTTCATCAAATATTTCATTTGCAATTTCAGCAGAAATACCATTTGCAACACAGCCGGGAACATCATCATCACCGTTTATAAACTTCTCTCTCTCCATTGCCATTACATCTACTTTTTTCTTAGACATAGCTCTTCTTACCATGTCACTTCTGCCAAGGGAATACCCTGCAAGATCTCTTACTATCTGCATAACCTGTTCCTGATACACAATACATCCGTAAGTTTCTTTAAGTATAGGCTCTAAAAGAGGGTGCTTATATGTAACGTTATTTTTATCTATTTTTCCCTTTATATATTGCGGTATGAAGTCCATAGGACCTGGTCTGTAAAGAGAAATTCCCGCTATAATATCATCAATACTGTCAGGTTTTAACTCCTTCATAAAGGATGTCATACCGGGGCTCTCAAGCTGAAAAACACCGTCAGTCCTTCCGCTTGATATTAAATCATATACCTCCCTGTCATTATAATCTATATTGTCACCATTAAAATTAGTACCGTATTTTCTGTTTACTTCATTAAAAGCATTCTGTATAACAGTAAGTGTTCTGAGCCCTAAAAAATCCATTTTCAAAAGTCCCAGTTCTTCACAAGTTGTCATTATGTACTGAGTAGTTACAGAATTATCTTTTACATTGAGGTTAAGCGGAACATACTCAACTACAGGCTTATCTGATATTATTACACCTGCCGCATGGGTAGAAGTATGTCTTGGAAGTCCTTCAAGTTTCATACTCATATCAATAACTCTTTTAACCTGAGGTTCACTTTCATAGACATTTTTAAGTTCAGGATTTTTCTCCAAAGCACCCGCTATTGTAATATGCAGATCATTAGGTATCATTTTAGCAATTCTATCGCCCTCTGAATATGGTAAATCAAGAGCACGTGTAACATCTCTTATGGCATTTTTCGCAGCCATGGTACCAAACGTTATTATCTGTGCCACCTGGTCAGAACCATATTTCCTTATTACATAATCTATAACTTCAGGACGCCTTTCATAGCAGAAATCTATATCTATATCAGGCATAGTAACTCTTTCAGGGTTTAAAAACCTTTCAAAAATCAAATTAAACTTCAGCGGATCAATGTCAGTTATTCTAAGGGCATAAGCAACAATTGAACCGGCGGCAGAGCCTCTTCCCGGACCAACTGCAATACCGTTATCTTTAGCATATTTTATAAAATCCCAAACTATCAAGAAGTAATCAACAAATCCCATTGAAGATATGGTATTAAGTTCATAATCAAGTCTTTCCCTTAGCTTATCATTCATCTCCCCGTATCTTTCTGCTATACCTTTTTCACAAAGTTCAGTTAAATACTTAAGAGGGGTATATCCTTCAGGCACATCAAAATGAGGCAGTTTATACTTGTTAAACTCAAATTCCACATTACATTTTTCTGCTATTTTAACAGTGTTTTCACAAGCTTCCCTTGCATAAGGAAAAAGTGAATACATTTCCTCAGGGGATTTGAGGTAAAACTGCCCGCCCTCATATTTCATCCTGTTAGGCGTATTAACTGTAACACCAGTCTGTATACATAATAGTATATCATGTGCTTCCGCATCTTCAGCTTTAATATAGTGAGAGTCATTAGTTGCCACAAGAGGAATGCCCGTTTCTTCGTGTATTCTAATAAGAGCCTGGTTTACCTGTTGCTGTTCAGGCATTCCGTGATCCTGCAATTCAAGGTAAAAATCATCGCCAAATAAATTAAAATATTTAAGTGCCATTTCCTTTGCTTTGTCATATCCTACTCTTAACACAGTCCTTGCTACAGGTCCGGCAAGGCAGGCACTCAGAGCAACAAGTCCTTCATGATACTTCTCCAAGAGTTCAAAGTCTATTCTTGGCTTTTTGTAAAAGCCCTCTGTAAAGCCGTATGACACAAGTTTTGTCAGGTTTGAATACCCTTTATTATCCTTTGCTAGTAGAACAAGATGATAGTAAAAGTTATCTTCTGAAGCTTCCTTGTCAAAACGTGATTTTGAAGCTATATAAACTTCACAGCCTATAACAGGCTTAATACCCTCTGCCTTACAAGCCTTATAAAAATCTATACATCCATACATAACGCCGTGGTCAGTTATAGCAAGGGAATCCATTCCAAGCTCTTTGCATCTTGCGGCAAGCTCTTTAATTTTTGCAGAGCCATCAAGCAAACTAAACTCCGTATGTACATGCAGATGTGTAAAATTAAATTTATTTTCCATAAACAACTTTCCTTTTCTCTTTATCATCAATTTATAAATTCCTATATTTTTATTATAATTCATTACTGTTTTTTTATCAAGAAAAACCCTTCCCTTTCTTATATCTCTTCATAACTTTTTTGTTTACTTATCAGTCTAAGCATTCATATAGTCACAACAACTGAACAAATCTTTTACTTATTAATGCAAAAAGGCAGCTCCCCACCTTACAACAGGAAAACTGCCTTTTTCTTTAATATTTTTTAATATTATTATGAATTAATTACTCTTCTTCATCCTCGTAATCTTCTTCATCATCCCATTCTTCGTCGTCCTCAAGCATTTCATCAATAGCTGTTACGACAACATCAAATTCTTCATCAGACTCAATATTTCTGAGTTCAAATCCATCTTCATTTTCAACTTCCGCATATTCATAGATGAATGACTCTTCACCATCCTCAGATACAAGAGCAATATACTCCTTATCAGGATACTCCTCAACTTCAAATGTACCAATAACAATACACTTAACTTCTGAGTTATCCTCAAGCATAAGTGTCATATACTGATGTTCATGTTCATGATCATGTCCACAGCCACAATCATCTCCATGCTCGTGATTATGTCCGCAGCCGCAAGTCTTCTTTTCCATATCTTCCATAGTAAACCTCCTGTTAATATAATAAACTGATTATAACACCTCATGGTAAAAAATACAAATTAATTTTTAATTAATACTAATAATTTTATTCTTCCCCATTTTCCTCGTCATATACCCTGCCTGATTTTAGTTCCTCATTAAATTTCTTCCTTATACCCTTTGTAAAAATCATAATGAGACACCCAAGTATAACAGCCGCAGCTATAAAAAGAACTATAAATATAATAATACTTCTCAGAGGAATTCCCATTTCACTAAGTTTTATACCATAGAGAACAACAGAAAATAATATAAGCACTATAGTTACAATCCATATTATAATCCTTTTCATATAACCACTCCCTAAAGCTATACTAACATATATCAACAGCTGTGTAAACACACATTTTTTTATTTTATATATTTTCTTATATCAACAGGTATTTCATTATAAGGCTTGCATATTGAAACATTATAGTCATTACCACTGCTTGTTGCAAAATTTAAATCAACAGTGTAATAGTCCGTATTTGTCTCACTCTCGTCAACATACTCTCCATTATTCATATAAGCCTTAAATATTTTTTTTATCTCTTCGCTCTCATTAATATCGGCAGTAATTTCAGATAAAGAATCATAATTATAATCTTCACCATAAACTGATAAATGAACACTTATTAAATCTTCTTCTGTTTTAAGCATTGGTGCATATTTCTTTATTTCTTCACTTATAAGCTTGTTTGTGTTTTCAAAGTACCTGTTAAGTTCTATATTAAAATCATTTGAAATCCTGTAATCTTTGCCGTTAACATTAATATACTCTGTATAGTTAATTGAAATATGTGTTCCGTTGTATATTCTTTTTACTTCGCTTATTTCTTTATAATTAAATGACATTATATCTTTCTTCAAAGCCTCTGCCAATTTGTCATAATCAATATATTTCAACTGTATATCACTTTTTACAAAAATATCATTAGAATAATTAACATAATTAATTTCTTTATCATTATCACTTATAAAAGGGTATAAGGCTTTCTTGTATTCCGCAGTTTCATAATAAGCTTTAAGGTCTTCTATGTAATCACTTTCCTTTATGCTGTATTCCCTTTCCATTGAAGTTCCGTTTTTAAGATTATATTTTAACTTAACCTGCATTAAATTATAATCATCGTTTCTCTTTGTATTTCTATCAGTAATAAGTTTTTTATGAAGTTTTTCCATATCTCCAATTATATTTTTATCTGTAATTTTACCATTATACAATCTGTCTATTTTTTCACTTTGTGTAATAACCTGTCTTTCGTCATAATTATAAAATCCCCCATACGTATTCTCAGCAATGTTATTATATGGCTCTATGCTCTCCACTTCATTTATATCAGGAATTCTCTTTTCATATCCTGTTATATCAAATACAAAGCCTAATTTTACAACTGCCGTAATTACAACAAAAACGCATAACGGCTTAAAAAGACCTTTTATACTAAAACTCTTTTGATTAAGCATAAAAGCAGCAATAAGTGCAGCACAGCCTAAAGGCAATGAACCTATAAAAAGTGTATTAACCTCCCATATTTCATTTATTGCCACACCTCCTGCATAGCCGAAACATAAAGCAGCAGCATACATAAATACAGGTCTGAGATTTTTGAACACTACAATTTCTTCACAGCTTTCAAGCTCCCTTATTTTGTATAAAATCCAGCTAGCAGCCAGTAATATTAATATAATAATAATATATAAAACAGAACTTTTACTCCATATATTATCAATGCCCATTAAATATATTTTTTCATATAACCCTGATAAATCAGATGTATATCCATACAAATTATTATGCAGAATATAGTCTGTAATACTTATTAAAAAAGCAGGAAAAATCATAATTCCGGCTGAAAATACATACGCAGCAATTGTATTGCCAGTAATCATTACGGCAAAAACAGTCATCATAAAAGCAAGAGCAGCATATACACTGCATGTATAAAAATACTTAAACGCAAATCCCGCTTCTGCACCTGCATATATACATTCAAAGCCAATTGCAGCACTTGAAATAAAAACAGGTATGAAAATTAAAATTCCCCCTGCCAAAATATGAGATAAATATTGTGTTTTTCTTGTGACAGGTATACCATGCATATTTGATACAGCATTACTCTTATGCAAGTATGAAAATATCATTCCCGCAAGAAAAAAGGCTGTAGCAAAGACTAAAAGTCCCTCATCTGTTCTATAGTAATAATTTCTATCTCCGCCGCTTATTAAATAATCTGCAACAGTATTGGGCAGCACAAATAGAGCCATAAATATCATTAATACCGCAGATACCCACCAAAATCTTTTAAAATCCGACTTAATAACGCTTTTATTAAACAATGATGTTTTCAAATTCATATCCCATACCCCCTAATTCATAAATAAATATTTCCTCTAAAGTAAGCGGAAGTATATCACAGAGGAGCGGCTCATATTTGTAAGCTTTACTCTTTATTTCATCAACATTTCCCTTTACAATATATGTTTCAACACTTCCAAACTTATTGTAGTGAAGTACGTCCATTTCCTCTTTAAATTTTTCTGATGTATCACCCTTAAAGGCAATCTGCACCTTATGTATTTCACCTTTTACATCATCAAGAGCCTTTTCAATTACAACCTTGCCGTTATACATTATTCCAACATGGTCACAAACATCTTCAAGCTCTCTTAAATTGTGACTTGATACAAGCACAGTCATACTTCTTTCCGCAACTTCCTGCAAAATGACAGCCCATGTATTTCTTCTCATTACAGGGTCAAGACCGTCTACTGGCTCATCAAGCACCATTATATCAGGTCTTGCACATATACCTAACCAAAATGCTACTTGCTTTTGCATTCCTTTTGACAGCCTGCGGCATTTTCTTTTAACGTCAATTTTAAATATATTCTTTAATTTTTCAAATACACCCCAGTCCCAGCTTTCATATATTTCAGAATAATATTTTGCCATTTCAATAATAGAATAAGTTGTAAAAAAGAACAAATCATCACTTATATATACTATTCTTTGTTTCAGTTTACTGTTTTCATATACAACCTCGCCATCAACAAATATATTTCCGCTGTCATATCTATATATACCCATTAAACATTTTATAAAGGTTGTTTTGCCTGCTCCATTTGGACCAATAAGTCCATATACAGAACCCTTTTTAACATTAAGTGAAAGTCCGTCAAGAGCATTAAACCCATCAAAGCTCTTATTTACATTTTCAGCCTTTATCATCATACTCCTCCTCATATACATAATTTATAACTTTTATAATATCACTTTTGTCTGTACCCAGATATTTCAGCTCCTTTACAGCTGTTTCAAGCTCTTCAAGTCCCTCTTCCATTTTTATTGTCTTAACGCTTTTTTTCATAGGTGCTACAAAATACCCTTTTGCCTTTTGAGAGTATATATACCCCTCCATTTCAAGTTCCTTGTATGCTCTTTGTATGGTGTTCGGATTTATAGCAAGCTGTGCGGCAACTTCTCTTACAGAAGGCAGTTTTTCGTGTTCTGTCATAGCACCATTTATAATATATTCCTTTGTCTTTTCCTTAATCTGCTCATATATAGGTCTATGATCACCATAATTTAATTCCATTTTCTCACCTCGCCGTCTTATCTGTCTATTATTTATAATACAGTAAACACAATACATTGTCAATAGCTTTCATTATATTAAACACAAAAAAAGCTGTTGCACAAGCAACAGCTTTCTTAAGTGTGTAATAATTACTTTAAAGTTACCTTAGCGCCAACTTCTTCAAGCTTAGCCTTGATAGAATCAGCTTCTTCCTTAGAAACAGCTTCCTTAAGCATCTTAGGAGCGCCATCAACAACTTCCTTAGCTTCCTTAAGACCAAGACCAGTGATTTCTCTAACAGTCTTGATAACCTTAATCTTTTCTGCACCAACTTCTGTTAATTCTACATCGAATTCAGACTTTTCTTCTTCAGCAGCACCGCCTGCAGCAGCACCTGCAGCAACAACCATACCTGCAGCAGCAGATACGCCGAATTCTTCCTCAGCAGCCTTTACTAAATCGTTAAGCTCAAGAACTGTAAGTTCCTTAACAGCAGCAATAATTTCTTCAATTGATAACTTAGCCATTTTAATTTTCCTCCATTAATTTTAGTTTTTTAATCGTTCAAAAATTGTTTTCAAATTAAGCACAGATTAAGCCTCTGCAGCTTCTCCGTCCTTGTCTGCAATAGCCTTGATAACTCTTGCAAAAGAACCCATAGGTGACTTGAAGCTTCCCAATAACTTTGAGAGAAGAACCTCTCTTGATGGGATATCAGCAACAGCAGCCATACCCTTAGCATCATAACAAGTACCCTCAATAACACCAGCCTTGAACTCAAGAGCCTTAGCACTCTTCATAAACTTGTTCATTATACCTGCTGCAACCGTTGGGTCTTCGTAGCAGATAGCAATAGCACTAGGACCTTCAAAGTAATCCTTTAAGCCTTCAAACTGAGTGCCTTCTACTGCTAAATTCATCATAGTGTTCTTGTAAACCTTGTAATCAACGCCGGCCTCTCTTAACTGCTTACGAAGAGCTGTGTCCTCAGCAACAGTAAGACCTCTGGCATCAACTAAAACAGCAGAACTAGCCTTTTCAAGCTTTTCCTTAATTTCATTTACAACAACCTGCTTTTCAGCAACTTTAGCCATTATTACACCTCCTATATTATTTAAGCCGTATAAAAAAAACTCCCTGCGCACAGACAGGGAGGTAAAATACAAATCAAATGTATCCTCGGCAGGTAGTTAAACGTTACGACATGTTGTCACCTGCTGTCTACGGCACTTTTTGTATAATAACATAATATAAAACATTTGTCAATAGTTTTTTTATTTAATTTTTCTTAACCTTAATATGACTTTTAACCTTATTCAAAAAGTCCTTTTTCAATGCCATACTGTTTCCGCCATGGTCAATTAACACTCCGGCATAATCTGCACCTTCAACATTAATTATACCACACACATCCCTGTAGTTAAGCTCAAGGAACTGAACATCTTTTCTCCATGCTCCAATAGCTTCCACATTTGTAAACACAAGCAAAAAGCTTCCGCTTTCTGCAGCAATTGAATAGTAACCCATCTTTGTAATATTATGTGTTTCCTCATCAGCCTCAACAACAACTGGTACAAAGAGTTTCTCACTAATCAGCCTGGTAACAAACTCAGTCTTATTATCATCAGACGCATTTTCTTTTAATTTTAAAATACTATCAGCCAGTTCTTTACTCATATAACACCTCTTATTTACTGTAAAAAGGAGTAACACCTTTTATATATTTTTGTGCAACCTTGTCAAAGGATGGCATTAATCCAATAGTTTCACCTTTTTTCATTGCAGTATGTGCAGCAGCAGCAATACCATCAAAAGCCTCTTTCAGACTGCCGTCCTTACAAAACTCCACAACAAGAACGGGAGTAGCTTTATCTTCCCCTTTTCTTATTGTCTGCATAAGATATGCCCTGCTTACATTATTCTGATCTTCAAAATACTTATAAAGTGTATTTACAAGTTCTTTCGGAGGATTTTCAAAAGGCTTTAGTCCTATATTTCCCTCAGTCTGTATCTTTTCAGGTTTAATTACAACTTCAGGATTGGCTGCCTTTTCAATATTTTGTATCAAACTCTTTTGTATTGCCATATTACACCCGCAGGGGTCAATAACAAAGCCGTCATAATCCTTAACACTCATTGCAAGTTTTTTTATATCATCATAACTTCTTATAAGATACATTTTATTAGGATTTTTGTTCCATTTTTCATATTCCTCACCACTTGTAAAAACAGCAAGATAAACAAGTCCTTTACTTGTCCTCATTGAAAAATAGTTTACGGTTGCATCCGCAGGAATTTTGTTATTAACAGGTTCGGGAATAATTACTACAGGCAGTATAAATTTAGAATTTATAAGCTTTTGTAAGAACCAAAGCCTGTTTTCCTGAGTAGTTTTTTCCTTAAGCCTTGATACAGCATCAATAAGAGCAGTATTGTCAATAGGAATATTCATTATAAAATTCCTCCATTACTCCTTAGGCATCATTTCCTCTTTGAGAATTGCAACATTCTCGCCCTTTTCATCAATAATAAACCCGTCAAGACCACTGTTTTCCTTTATAACAATTTCTCTTATTGTTGCAAAGTTATGCAGAACACCTATAATATCATCTCTTCCGCCATAGCTTTTTTCAAGTTCCTCCTGACTGGAGAAAACACTTAAATAAGTATGACCTTCATTTGATGTTAAAGCACAGTACCTACCACTTTTTTTATTGCCTTCACTCTTATCAACAGCAACAGGCACATAAAATACGGTATCAACTACAGCCTTATAGAACTCCTCCTGAAAAATTACAGTTTTAACTGCCTTAAACTGCTTCATAGCTTCTACAAGCTTAGTGTTGTCTGGTTTCTTATTCATTTTCTTACCTCTCATTACTTTTTCTATATTTTTTTAATTATTATACATATACAAGGCAGGAACTTTCTCCTTTTATCTTTCCAAAACCTCATCAATTATATCCTTAACAGTTGATATTTTATCAACCTTGTAAACATTTTCTCCGCAAAATACCAGTGCATTATCAATGTCACCGTTAGCTCCATTAAACAAAGCCTGAGAAATACAATATGGTATAGTCTTTGGATCACAGTGAACAAGACACTTAAAACAGCGTGATATTTTACAACCATCAGGCACAATATCCTTTATAAAATGGTTATTAAGTGCTCTTCCCGGCATACCCACAGGACTTTTAACAATCTTTACATCTTCAAGCTTAGCATTTACGTAAGCTTTTTTAAATTCTATATCGGCATCGCATTCCTCTGTTGCAACAAATCGTGTTGCCATCTGTACGCCGTCAAGCCCCAGATCTTCAATGCAATGTTTAACATCCTCCTTTGAGAATACTCCGCCTCCAAATACCACAGGTATAGTCTTATTATACTTTTGTTCAAATTCCTTTTTAGTTTCCAGTATTTTGAGAATTTCATCATCAAAATTTTCAATACTCATAACCTCTTCAGCCTTAAAACCAAGGTGTCCGCCTGCCTTAGGTCCTTCAATAACAAGCAAATCAGGCAGTCTGTTATACTTTTTCATCCAGCGGGAAAATATTACCTTACACGCCTTTGCAGATGAAACAATTGGTGCAAGCTTTATATCAGACCCTTCCGCAAACTTAGGTAAATCCATAGGCAGCCCTGCACCTGATATAATTATATCAGCACCGTTTTCTATACAGCACTTAACAAAATCCTCATAATGAGTTACAGCAACCATAATATTAACGCCAATTATACCACCATCAGACTGTTCCTTTGCCAGTCTTATTTCTCTTGAAAGTGCTCTCATATTAGCATCAAAGGTATTAGTATAAAAATCAGGCTCACGAAAACCCGGCTGAGCTGCAGAAATTACGCCGATACCGCCTTCTCTTGCTACTGCCGCAGCAAGTTTGTGGAGGCTGATACCTACGCCCATTCCGCCCTGCACTATAGGAATATTTGCGACTAAATCTCCAATTACTAATTTTTTCATTAAAATTACCTCTTCTATATATTATAATGTACATTTTTCCGTACAGTTAAACTTACAACTAAAATATTAAATATTCTGTCTTTATAATTATAACATTTAAAATTGTTTTTGTCTATAACTTTTGACAGAATTAAAATAATGTTGTATACTGAAAACACAAATTAATAAGCTGATTGGGTGGTAAAAATTGGACAACAGACATTTTTTTAACATAAGGGATTTAGCAGTTATAATAGTACTGCTTTTTATTGCAGTAACTGCCTTTATTATAAGCAATATATATACAATTGGAAAAAGCGAATATGTGCAGATAATATATGACAATCAGATTTTGGCAGAGCTTCCCCTCGATACAGACACTGAGTATGTTCCTGAATTTAACAAAAATATAATAATAGAAATAAAAGCAGAAAAAGTGCATTTCAAGGCTTCAGACTGCCCTGATAAAATTTGTGTTAATACAGGCTGGCTTTCACGTCCGGGACAAACTGCAGTTTGTCTGCCCAATAAACTTTCAATAGTTTTAAAGCCTGCTTTAAATTCCGATGACAATATCGACACAGAAATATAATGCTTACAGGAGAAATTAAAATGAATAAATTTTCAAAAGCAAAGTATCTTTCATATATGTCAATGCTTCTGACACTCATTATTGTTCTCTCAATATTTGAGTCAATGCTGCCTCCTTTTCCTTTGCTTCCCCCGGGGGTAAAAATTGGACTGGCAAATATTGTTACTATGTACACATTGTTTTTCCTTGGCAAAAAGGAAGCATTCAGCCTTAATATATCAAAGGGAATATTTGTTTTAATTACAAGAGGTTTTACATCTGGTCTGCTTAGCATCTGCGGCGGATTACTTTCTATTTGTATTATCATAGTTCTTGCCTCAGTATTTAAAAAAAATATTTCATATTTACTTTTAAGTATAGCAGGAGCCATATTTCATAATATCGGACAGCTTATAGCCATATATTTTATACTTAACAACAAATACACTGTATATTATCTTCCTGTCCTTATTGTATCCGGTGTTTTAATGGGAAGCATAACAGGCATTTTACTTAAAACTCTCCTTCCGGTATTATCTTATCCATTAAAGGAGACCATAAAATGAAAAAAATACTTTATTTAATCTTTTTAATGTCCTTTTTGTGCGGATGCAGCAGCCAAAAATATAATTTTACTTACGTTGATGTGTTTGACACATATTCCACCCTTACAATCTATTCCTCAAATTATAAAGATTCTAAAACTATAAGCGATGATTTGCATACTGAACTTCTTAAACTTAACAAATTGTTTGATATATATAATAATTATAAAGACCTTAACAATTTAAAGACTGTAAACGATAATGCAGGACTTCAGCCTGTCAAAGTAGACAAAAATATAATTGAACTTTTAAAAGCAGGAAAAGATGCATATTACATTACCGATGGCACTGTAAATATTGCTATGGGCAGTGTACTTGAAATATGGCATAATTACAGGGAAAATGCGCTTAATAACGGAATTTTTAAAATCCCCTCCCTTAATGAACTTCAGGAAGCAAATAAGCATACAGATATTAATTCAATAATAATAGACGAAAAAGAATCCACTGTTTATATTAAAGATAAATATACATCCATTGACGTAGGAGCAATAGCCAAAGGCTATTCTGCAGATTTTGCAGCAAACTATTTAAAAAACAAAGGTATTACAGCCGCTCTTTTAAATTTGGGCGGAAATGTTATATGTATTAACGACAATAAAAAAGAAAACTGGAAAATAGGTATAACATCACCTGAAAAGCCCGATGAATATATTGATAAAATAAGCATATCAAATCAATCTGCTGTATCAAGCGGAAATTATCAGCGCTATTATGAATATAACGGCAAACGTTATCATCATATTATAGACGGCACTACACTTTATCCTTCTATAAGCAATAAAGGTGTAACCGTTATTTCGGATAACTCCCTTAAAGGTGATATATTTTCAACAGCACTTTTCATACTTCCCTATGAAGACGGTGCAGAACTTGCGGACAAAAACAATATTCAGGCTATATGGATTACATCAGACGGTAATAAATATAAAACCTCTCAATTTAACAGTAATTAAAAAAGTATATACAAATAAAGGTGCCAAGACTGAGCCTCGGCACCTTTATTTGTAAAATTGTATTATATTTGTATTGCAATGCAAAAAAACTTACTTATTTTAAAACAAAATGCAAAATAAATTATCAGCTAATTAAGCCATCTTATTTACAAGCTTAGCAAGCTTTGACTTCTTTCTTGAAGCATTATTCTTGTGATAAATTCCCTTAGTACAAGCCATATCAATAGCCTTTACAGCTGCCTTTAAAGCCTCAGCTGCTGCTGCCTTGTCACCTGCATTAACTGAAGTAACAACCTTCTTCATTGCAGTCTTTGTTGCAGATGCAACCATTTTATTTCTTAATGTTTTCTTATTGATAACTAAAATTCTTTTCTTAGCAGACTTAATATTTGCCATTAAAATTTCCTCCTGAATAAAATACAATCTAATCTATAACTTTTAATTTCAACCTTGTGCAATTTAACGTTTAGAGGGGTTTTAAAGATACAGAACGACTGTACCTATAAATCACACTTTGAATATTATATATCATTTCATTTTTTTTGTCAA
>CAJKOJ010000005.1 GCA_905201505.1 uncultured Eubacteriales bacterium
TTATTATTAAATATATATTTTTACTTATTTTCATTAAGATTGTATGAAAAATTTTTTAAACATCTTACAAGTCAAGGATAATTGGTTTAACTATCCCAAACAACCCAAAAACAACTATATTCTGCAACAAAATTACAATATAAAAAAACCATTAAACTTTCTCAAGTAAGACGGTTATTTTATATTAATCACAAATTTCTTCTTTTTATATTTATCCTTTATTACTATTATAATCCGTTTTACAGCGTATTTCTCTTCTTCAGTAAGTCCTGATAAATCCACATCACAATTTTTCTCAATTCCAAGAGATAATCACTTGATACATTAAATATTCCGGTCATTGCAATTAATATATCACTTGACGGAAATCTTGCCCCGGTTTCATAAGAACTGACAGTAGCCTTTGTTACTCCCAATTTTTTTGGCAAGGATAGCCTGAATCATATTTCCTCTTTTACGCAAAATCCTTATTCTGCTGACAAAGTCAACCATTGTCATACCTCATTTTTTTGTACTTTACCATATTTTATATGACATTTGGTATTACATTGTATTGTTTTATTTTATTTAGTTTGCATTTTGTTACACTTTCTTTATGTCACACTACTGAATAATAAATTTTATAAAAAATTTATTACATTAAAAAATAAAACATTGCTTAATTAAAATAGCAGAACTAACTCCTCATCACTAAACGTCTGGGTATTATTTTTTTAACCAATATTGACATCTTATATATTTGTCGATATATGTATTATTTTGTTTAAATAGCCTCTAATTTGTCTACTAGTATACATTGTAATGATACTATTATGTGTATTATTATTAAACTATAAATAAAATAGAGGAGGAATTTTTATGAAGTTAAAAAAAATATTTGCACTTGCAATGTCACTTTTAATGTGTACATGTACAGCCTACGGTCACTCAGGCAGAACAGACGGCAGCGGCGGCCATCACGATTACCAAAATAAAAGCGGCCTTGGCTCTTACCACTATCACTGTGGAGGTCACCCTGCTCATTTACACCCAAATGGTGTATGCCCTTACAGCAGTGCTAATTCAGGCAGTTCATCTTCAAGCTCAGGGAGTTCATCTTCCTCATCTAAAGCTGCCGCTCCTAATCCCAACATAAATAACGTTTATCTAATGCACACTATGCCTCAGATGACAGTTGGAGAAAGCTACACAGCAAACGCTGTATCAAACAATGCAAGTGCTCCGCTGATATGGTCATCAAGCAACCCTGATGTAGCCTCTGTTGACAGCACTACAGGCACAGTTACTGCCAGAAATATAGGAACAGCCGTTATTACTGTTTCAAACGGTTATAAGTCTGCCTCATATACTGTTACCTGCAAAGGCTATATTTCATACACAAGTACTACAGCAGAAATAAACGGCAATCCTATACAGCTTTACAGCTATAACAATGATTTTTATGTTCTCTGCAATGACCTTAACAATTATGGCTTTGACACCACATTTACAAGAGGTACCACAGCTTCTCTTGTTAAAATAACAAGAAATGTTTCAAAAACCATAAACCCAAATACTGTAATTTCCTATCCTGATGGAAAAACAGCTTATGTTGTCGCTCCTACTTCAATTAATGTCTTATGCGGAAATAATACAAGCTACAGCAAAGCAGTAAATGGTGACGGAAGAATGTTTGTTGCCTTTGATTCTCTTTCAACATTCGGAAATGTTTCACATAACCAATATGCCAATAAAATTGAACTGACAACATACTGATAAACAAAACAGTTATATATTAAAAACGGACTTGCTAAATACGCAAGTCCGTTTTTTGTTAAGCAATATATTTAACAAGATTATTATATGTTTCTTCATCCAAACCATAATAATTATCTGCACTTTTTCCTGATGCCTCTAAATCATTTATATATGATTTAGCTATATTACTTGCACTGTTTGTTGCCTTACCATTACATAAATAATCCAATACAAGTTTTGTTCCATCAGGATTAGTTCCATAGTAAAGAATATCTCCCTGATAAGTAATTTCTTTACTTAAACTTTCATCATCTAAAGCCATAAATATAGAAAATACTCTTGCATCTTTCACATAATCAGAAATTCTTATGCCATTATATGTACTTCCTGAAATATAACTTTCACCTCTCCAGCTATCAGTACTGCTGCCTGTAAGTCCGCTGTCAGCCTCAATAATATACTCTTTATTATCTACAGTAAACGTTGTTCCCCTGCCATAATCTATATCAGGTTCAAGCAATCCTATATTTTCAAGCAATGCTGTATTAACAGCCACTACTGTTCTTAAACCCTGATTATTATTATTAAGACCAATTTGTGCACCTAATGTATATGACTGACACCAAACACCATATACAATTTTATCAGGTTTATCACTATTTATATAAGAATTAAGCAAATCACTTGATACATTTGCTCCGGCTTCATATATACCATCACAAGTATATATTGTGTTTCCATTTTCACCCGTTCTCTTTGATACCAAAGCTATACCTATAAATCCACGGTTATTAAGACTTTCCGGCACAATACTGTTCAAGTCACTTTCTGAAGGTAAAGTTATTGTATTATCTTCATTTATTCTGTAAGTATAATCCATACTTACCGGATTTGCATCTTCAAAAGCATTATTTAAATTTGAAAAAACCTTAAAGGAAGTATTTCCGTGTACAGGCATAGTTGTTGTAAATGTTGAACCGTCAGTTGAGTTATAAGTTATAGTTTTCATAACCCATTGATTTACGTGCTGACCTCCTACTAAATCATCACAGTTTGTTGATCTTTGTATATTTCCGCTAAAGTCAAAGTCATTAGATGACCAATTTGACTGATCTTCATATTGTGTATTTGTATATGAAGCACAGGTACTAGGAATAACACTTTTGTATATACTTGCTGACTGAATTCTCCATGCCACATCACTTCCCGGAGATACACCATCTAAATTATCCATCATTCTGTCATAGTTATAATAGCAGTTTACAAATCTTGTATCAGCACTATTGTAATAAGTGTCTCCCGCATTTCCTATTCGTCCTATTATGCCGCCTAAATGATCATTAACCTTTGCAGGAGTTGCAGCCAAAACACTGGCCTCATAGCTACGCTCTCTTGCTTTGCCTGAATAATGACATCTGGTTATTTTGCAGCTGTCACCATGTACAGCACCTGCAATGCCTCCAAGATAACCATAAGTCACAGCAACTAATCCCAATGCCATACTTGGCCAAGCATTTAAATAAGCATTGCAATATGAATCCGTTACTGTTGCACCACTCTTCATTTCACCTACAAGACCGCCTATATTAACACTTTTATAGCTAAGAGCAGCCAATACTACTGTAATTTCAAGTCCAACCTGTCCTGAATCAACAGCACCCTCACTCAAAACTCTGCAATACTCAATATGTGAAGCACTTAATGTACCTACAAGACCGCCTATATAATATCCGTCACCGCCTAAAGCAGATACCCCTTCAACATTTCCTGTATCTACTACAGTATTAATTGTTTCACAATTATATATACGGCATCCGTCAACTGCTTCACCAACCAGTGCACCGCCTGTAACACCGTCTGCAGTTATAAGCTCAATAACCTCTCCGCCTGATGCTATATTAAAACGGCTGTTTTTAATAGTTATATTCACAAAATCCGTATTAGTTGCCGCACCAGCTACAATACCGCCTCTATTTATTACTTTTATATTTGCTCCATCTATTACAAGGTCCTTAATTACTGCACCATTTGTATAGCCAAATAATGCGGTATTCGTACTTTGTGTGCTGTAGCTAAGACCTCTTATCGTATGTCCGTTTCCATCAAAAGTTCCTTTAAAAGGTACACTTGAACTTGACGAAATGCAAATGCTTTTATCATAGGATGCTGATAAAACAATATCATTATCAAGCACAAACTTTGCAGTTAATACGGGAGAGCCCTCAGCCTTAGAAGCATCAGCCAAAGCCTTCAACTGCTCTGCCGTACTTATGTGATACCATCCGTCTATGTACTCCCCATAAGCTTCAGCCGCTGACACGGTCATAGGAAAACTTAACAAATACACTGCAGCTATACATATACTTAAAATATATGCTGTTATTTTTTTTACCATAATTCTTTTCCTCCAATTCTTTTTGCTTTTACATTAGCTCTTTAAGTTTTTATATCCTTTTCTGCTCTTGAGAGTACCTTCTCCCAATGCCGCTGCATACCCGTCATCCTGAGTATTTACACCTGATAATGAAATAAAATCATTATTTTTAAATTTTGTTACTTGTAGTTTTGGATAATCATATATTTTTTTCATGACAAACCACCCTTTCATAATTTAACAGCCACTTTTTATATTTTAATTTTTACTGACATTATTTAAGTTCCATACTAAAAATTATACACATTTTGTACTATTTTGTACCATTTATTATGTAATTTTATATAATCAGCTTATTTTGATATTTTAATATATAGGGGACCATACAGACCCATCACTTTCAATAACAAGACCTGCATCCTTATATCTGTCTCCATATTGTTGAGTTGATATATTATATAGCACCTCTATTACAGTACTGGTTTCAGCTTTAGCCAATGGTCTAAAATATCCGTTTTCAGCCTTAATATAATTTTCAATAAGTAATTTACCAACGCTTCCTTCTGCCCATACAGCTACTATTTCACTATCCTTTATCCCTGCAAGTCCTGTTTTGTCTGCCTCAAACTTGGCACCCCTGCATATTGCAACTGCCGCCTCCTGTCTTGTCATATAATCTCCGGCTCTGAACATATTGCCGTTTCCTGACATATAACCTGACCCTACAGCTTTTCTTATATAATCATAATTACTGTCATTTTCTTCAATATCTGTGTACACCGAAATATCAGCATCCGCACTGGATCCAAAACATTTAACAAGGTACTCAGCCATTTCTCCTCTTGTGATAAACTCACTCTCATTTATATTTTTTGATATAAGTTTATTATTTTCTGCCCATTTTAGAGCATAAGGATTTTCTTCTGATGCAAAGCACTCATTACTAAAGGCAATATTGCTTGCCGCAGCAAGTAAACAAACCAAATAAAAACTTATTAACTTCCTCAATTTCAACAACCCCTCTCTTCTTTATTATTCAGTATATTTATATAACTATATATCTGCATTTAAATTATACTCCGCAAAAAAACCTATGTCAACAATTACCATAATTTTTTTCTTTTTTATTTTATTTTTCAATATATTTCACACTAATTAGACATTATTTATTTTTTGTATATTCAACACTTAATTTTAGTTAAAATTTACACCAGCTTAACATTTAGCCCAAGACACTTTTTGTTCTACTCAATAAAACAACCATGTTCTAAATAGATTTTTATTTTTAAACCAATAAAAAAGACATTAAAACCAATTGACAATTGGTATTTAATGTCTTTAACTTATTTTATTCTCCCATTATCTCACTTAGCTGACCTTTAAGAGGTTCATAATAATCCTTAACAATATCACTGACGCCGGCATCATTTGCCATATCCGCGAGACTTTCATCATATTCCTTAAGCACACTTAATGCAGCAACAAGTTCATCATAACTCATTGTCCTTGCTTCTAAAGCAATTTTTTCAATATTTTCCTTTACTTCAGTAAAAGTGTCATTTTCATAGCCAACAGCCTCGATAATACTTACTGTACCTGACAATATTTTTGCGTATGCCTCAACTTTTCCAGCCATATTGTCCTTAACAGCAATTGTTTCCTGCTCATCAGCAGCGTTTGTATCACTGCTGTCCATAGCTTTTGAGTTTATATCAACAGTCTTTGACACACTGTCCCATTTTACATCAAAACCAAAACACTCAGATAAAGCTCTCAGCGGAATCATTGTCCTTGAGTTTATAATAACAGCAGGTGTGTCTATAGGAAACTGCTCATTATATACTCCATCGCCAACTAATATGTAATTTTCGCCAACAGTAACTATTGCAGTTACATCCCCCTGTACAAAGCTTGCAGTCTTAGCCGTATTATCCCATACAACTTCGCATCCAAGAGCTTCTGCCACAGCTCTTAAAGGTACAAGAGTTCTTCCGTTTTCAATTATAGGGACCTGGTCCATTTCAACCTTAACGCCGTTTACATTTACTTTTATCCCCTCGTCAGCCATAACAAAAGAAGGTAAAATCATACTTAAGGCCAACACTTTTGCAATTATTCTTTTTTTCAAAAAAACATCTCCCTTTAATATTTAATTTTTCAAAAAAGAGGCATAGTATGCCTCTTTACACTTTTTTATTTCTTTTTGTCAGTCCTCTTGCCGTATACTGCAAGCATAAGTATTATTACAAGCAATATCACTAAAAGTGCCAGTGTAATTCTATAATCACCTATTGCAATTACAACAGCAATAAGACAGCTTATTGAACTTAAGCCGTAAAGCACCATTACTGCCTGCTGTGAGCTAAGCCCTGAATCTACAAGTCTGTGATGGAGATGTCCCCTGTCAGGAGCCATAATCGGCTTATGATTAACTGCTCTTCTTATCATTGCAAATGACGTATCAAGAATAGGCAAAGCCATAGCAAGCACAGAAAGAAGAAGTGCAACTATAGCATAAGTTTTGAATACACCGATACATGAAGTAACAGCCAGAACATATCCTAAGAATGTTGAACCAGTATCACCCATATAAACTTCAGCAGGGGCAAAATTTCTAGGCAAAAATCCTAGAGTTGAACCCGCAAGAGTAGCACATATAACCACAGCAAGGGTATTGCCTGAAAGTGCACATAAAATAGTAAGGCATATACTTGCAATAGTTGTAACTCCGGCAGCCAGTCCGTCAAGCCCGTCAATCAGATTAACAGCATTAATTAATCCCACTATCCAAAATACAGTAATAATACTTGAAAAAGGCTTTAAATACTGCCACATAGGCCACATAATAAAATCAAGCTTTGTTCCGGTTGCAACAACAATAACTGCAACAACAATTTGTATTAACAGTTTAAACTTTGCACTCAGTTCATATATATCGTCAAACATACCGACAACAACAATGATTACTGCACCTATAATAAATCCAAAAAACTTATTTGTATGAAAATCCTCAACAAAAAGAGACATTAAAAGAATAGAGCCCATAAATCCAAGTACAATAGCAAGTCCGCCCATACGTGGAACAGGTTCATTATTCATACCTCTGGAACGTGGAAAATCCACAGCCTTAAATCTGTAAGCCAGCTTTTTAGCTATAGGTGTTGTCAATAATGTAATTGCAAAAGCAACAGCAAAGGCTGTCATACATAAAAGCCAGGTTTCCGACATAATAATCTCTCCTACTATTTAGTACCAAACATTCTGTCACCGGCATCACCTAAGCCCGGAACAATATAGCCATCTTCACTTATTGCTCTGTCAAGAGCAGCTGTATAAACATCTACATCAGGATGATCTTCCTGAAGTTTCTGAACACCATCAGGAGTACAAATCAGACAAATATACTTGATATTTTTAACATTTCTTTCTTTAAGGAACTGTATAGCAGCAGAAGATGTACCGCCTGTAGCCATCATTGGCTCAAGTACAAACATTTCAATATCTTCACCCTCAGGTAATTTACAGTAATATTCAATAGGCATAAAAGTATTAGGATCTCTGTAAAGACCAATGTGTCCGATCTTTGCATTAGGCATCAGGTCAACAATGCCCTCTACCATACCAAGTCCGCCTCTTAATATAGGCACAATACCTATTTCCTTATCAAGCACCTTACAATCAGCTTCTCCCAAAGGAGTTGACACATTTGCTGACTTAACTCCCATATCCTTAGTTGCCTCATAGAATAAAAGTGCAGAAATTTCACTAACAAGCTCTCTGAATTCCTTGTTATTTGTTTCCTTATTTCTAAGGTGAGCAAGTTTGCTCTGTACTAACGGATGTTCTACAATACATAAATTACTCATAAAAATTACCTCCCTTATTCTTCAATCATACTTATTCTTCTTATATGTCTTTCATCATTAGAAAATTCTGTTTCAAGAAAAGCCTTTACAATTTCAATTGCAAGTCCGGGACCTATGACTCTTGCACCCATTGCAAGAATATTGGCATTATTGTGCTCTCTTGTAGCCTTTGCGGAAAACACATCATGGCAAAGAGCAGCTCTTATACCCTTAATCTTATTAGCAGCAATTGATATACCTATACCTGTGCCGCATATAATAATACCTTTGTCGCATTCTCCCTTAACTACCGCATTCGCAACAGCCTTACCATATACAGGATAATCACAGGATTCACTTGTATAAGTCCCGAAATCCTTGTATTCTATATTCTGACTGTCAAGATAGTCCATAACTACTTTCTTTAATTCAAGACCGCCATGGTCACAGCCTAAACCTATCATCGTTATTCTCCCTTCAGGCATTATCTAGCCAATATTAAAATTTAGTCAATATTTCTGAATTTAATATGTCAGCCGCATTATTACTTTTAAAATATTATAGTGTACGGCAAACAGGCATTTTTTACTTCAAATTTCCTGATATGTCTAGACATATCTAAGCTATCTATACTTCTATTATACAATATCCTGCCGCTTTCTTCAACCTATTCATTATAGCAAGTCCAAGTTCATCCTCATACAAGCCCTCTGCAAAAACCTTATCTATATTATGATAATCGCATTTTCTAAGCATTTTAAACAAATTAGCCGCTATTGTCTGAGGTTCTTTTGCACTTCCTGTAACAAGTACTTCACAGTTTTTATATCTATCCTTATTTTCCTCTGTAGCAATAACTCCAATTTTATACGTACTGTCAGTCTTTGAAATAAGCTCGTTTATTTTTTCAACCATTTTGTCCCTTTCACCTCTGACAATTACAACATCAGCACTTGGTGAATAGTGTGTATATTTCATTCCGGGAGCCTTTGGCAGTTCACCCGCATCAAGCTTTTCTATAACAGCTTTATCAACATCAACTTTACCCAGTACATCTTCAAGCATTTCAAGAGTTATTGAACCCGGTCTCAAAAGACAAGGCACAATTCCCGATACATCCACAATAGTAGATTCAAGTCCAAATTCACAGGCACCGCCGTCAATTATCATATCAATTTTTCCTGATAAATCAAATTCAACATGTGATGCTCTCGTAGGACTTGGACGCCCTGATGTATTTGCACTTGGTGCTGCAATTGGGGTATTACTGGCAGTTATAAGTGCCTGAGCAATTTTATTTTCAGGAAAACGTACAGCAACTGTATTAAGTCCTCCGCTGGTTTCCTTCGGCACTATATCACTTTTTTTAAATATCATAGTTAATGGACCCGGCCAAAACTCCCTGGCAAGTCCTTTTGCAATCTCAGGTATTTCCGTTACAAGAGATTCAAGCTGAGCAATATTTGAAATATGCAGTATAAGCGGATTATCCGAAGGTCTGCCCTTAGCTTTGTAAATCTTCATAGCAGCTGTAGGATTTAATCCGTCACCGCCAAGTCCATAAACCGTTTCTGTCGGAAATGCCACAAGACCGCCTGATTTAATAATTTCAGCGGCCTTGCCAATCACATTATTATCAATGTTATCTGAGTCAATTTTAAAAATCTGAGTTTTCAATTAATTTGCACCACAACATTTTTTATACTTCTTGCCACTACCGCATGGGCAAGGGTCATTTCTTCCAACCTTTGGACCTTCATTAACAATTGTAGTGGACTTCTTCTGTTCCTTATAAAGCTTAGCAAGTTCTTCTTCAGTAAATACATTATTCCACTGAGGAAGAGAATATAAATGATCAGCCTTATATTCAACCATCTTCTTGTAAAGCTTTTCAAAATCTATCTTGATAGTAACTTCTGTATCCTCTTCAAGCTTTTCAATGTCGATCTGAGGATCCTGAGTTTCATTAAGACCATCAATAAAACCAATAATATAAGGAGACGGAACTTCATAAGTTTCAGCCAATTCCTTAACTGTACCCTTTACTTCAGTTTTCTTATTCTCTATAATATCTTCATAAATTTTCTGCTCACGAGGAATATAGTCATTCCAAAGAGCCTCATTATTTCTTCCGTTTCTATGATAAGCAGACGCAAGCCACTGTTCATATAAAGTCATTTTTCTTCCTCCTAGAAAATCAATCTAATTTAAACATATTTCATTTTACTACAAAACGCAAAATATGTCTAGTATTTTTTAAGTTTATAAGCTATAAGTAAAAAATTTCATAAAATGTAAATTTTTATTTATTTTGTTTCACCGCAGCACTATAAAGCCTTTTCCAAAAGTTCCTCAACACTTTGTGCACACATTACTTTTATGCCCTCTACACTTGAAGCTTCTTTATAATTGGCCTTAGGTACAATACAAGACTTAAAACCCATCTTTTGAGCTTCCTGAACTCTTTTCTTAGCTTCTGTTACGGCTCTTATCTCTCCTGTAAGTCCGATTTCTCCAAATACAAGCATATCCGAAGACACAGGAATATTTCTGTAACTTGAAGCAACCGCAACGGCAACTGCAGCATCTATAGCAGGCTCTATAACCCTTATGCCGCCTGTAATATTTATATAGCTGTCATAGCTTGAAAGCTGAAGTCCCGCCCTCTTTTCAAGTACAGCAATAATAATAACAACTCTGTTAAAATCCATACCCGTTGCCATACGTCTTGGCATATTAAATGTAGTATAGCTCACTAAAGACTGTACTTCTATAAGCAAAGGACGTGTTCCCTCAATACTGCATGTTACAGCAGTACCCGGCACATCTATCGGTCTGTCTGAAAGCATATATGCAGAAGGATTTATTATTTCTTTCAGTCCTTCATTCCCCATTTCAAATACACCTATTTCATTTGTACCGCCAAATCTGTTTTTTACAGCTCTTAATATTCTGTATGTTGCTGTCTTGTCACCTTCAAAGTACAAAACAGTGTCAACCATATGTTCAAGCACTCTCGGACCTGCAATATTTCCGTCCTTTGTAACATGTCCAACTATCATTACAGATACGCCTCTGCCCTTACTTATATGCATAAGCTTTGATGTCGTCTCCCTTACCTGTGTAACGGAGCCGGGGGCAGATGCTGCCTCTTCTGTATACATTGTCTGGATAGAATCAATGATTACAAAGTCTGGATTCTCATTCAAAACAGCATTGTCAATAACTGCTATATTTGTTTCTGACAACAGTTTTATATTTTCTGAATTTATTTTAAGTCTGTCAGCTCTTAATTTTATCTGATGAGGTGATTCCTCACCTGAAACATATAATATTTTTTTACCCTGTTTGCCAAGTTCGCTGCAAATCTGTAAAAGCAAAGTAGACTTACCTATTCCCGGGTCACCGCCTATTAAGGTTAGAGAACCTTCTACAAGTCCCCCGCCTAAAACTCTGTCAAGTTCACTCATTCCTGTAGTAGCTCTGTCCTCATTTACAGGCTTAATCTCCCTGAGCAGCTGAGGTTTTACAGAGGACTGTATTCCAACGCCTCTCACCTTTGACGGTATACTCACTACTTCCTCAGAAAGAGTATTAAAGCTTCCGCAGTCAGGGCACTTTCCAAGCCACTTTACAGTTTCATAGCCGCATTTCTGACAAACATATTTACTCTTAGCCTTAGCCATATTTATCAGTGCTTTTCAATTCTTACAGCCTTACTGCTTGAATCCAGGTCAACACTAAAACTTATTTTACCTGTCATATTTGTAATTACTTTATCAAGATTTACATCGTCAACATAGATAGAATAAGTACATTCACCTGCAAGCTCAAGAGTAATCATTGTACTTCCCTTACCTTCAATATCAAATGTTGTAACTCTCTCCCCGACTTTAAGGCTATGTACAGTTGCCCCTGGAACAGTTTCAAGTACAAGGCTGCCGTTTTTTGAAAGACGAGTAACATCCTTGTGAGTTCTTACCTTATATACATCATTACCTACTTTAAAGCCCTCTGCTTTCTGCTTTTCAGCAACCTCATAATTGCCAAAGCTTAAAGAACCATCAGCCTCAATACAGATAATTTCGTTAATAACAGCCATTTTATTGTCCTCCTGAATATAATAATTGTATATTTATAATTTTTTTGACAAATTCTACTGAATTTATTATAATTATATCAAATTAATTTGGATTTGTACACCGATATTTAATTACATTTTAATTAAATTCTTACAACTTAATTAACTGCTTATAAAATTTACATCAGATGATTAATATAATTTACTGTAATCAAAACTTATTTTTTTATAATACAGGAGAACCTATGTCAATGAGATTGGATAAATATCTTTGCAGCTGCGGCTTAGGCACACGCTCAGAGCTGAAAAAAATTATAAAGTCAAAAAGAGTACAGGTAGACGGCAAAATTACAGATGCCCCCGACTTTAAAGTAAACGAAAATTCATCTGTCACTCTTGACGGCAAAGAAGTAGAGTACAACAAATATACTTATATAATGCTTAATAAACCTGCAGGCTACCTATCTGCCACAAAGGATAATAACAGGAAGACCATAATGGAACTTTTTGAAGATAAATACCTCAATATAGGGTTGTTTCCCGTAGGCAGACTTGATAAAGACACAGTAGGTCTTTTAATTCTTACAAATGACGGAGATTTTGCTCACAATACACTCTCACCTAAAAAACACGTTAAAAAAACTTATATAGCACACATTGAAGGAACCCTTCCTGAAAACGCTGTTGAAATTTTTAATAAAGGTGTAATATTAAAAGACTTTACATGTGAAAGCTCAGACCTTATAATAGAGGGAACAGAAAACGGCAATACTGTCGTCAAAGTTACTATACATGAAGGAAAGTACCATCAGATAAAAAAAATGTTTTTATCTCTTAACTGTAAAGTAGTATATTTAAAACGTATAAGTTTTGGCAAAATTAAACTGGACAATAACTTAAAAGAGGGAGAATACCGCCCTCTTAGTGAAGAAGAAATGAATTTTGTAAAGGCGGTAAGATAAGTATGAAAAGAAAATTAATAATGTTAGCTGTATCCACAATGCTTATGAGTCAGAATGTATTTGCAGATAACTGTGACGACATTGTAACTACTTGGAAAACACTTTTTTCATCTATACAAGGTAAAACCTACACAAAAGCAGATATTCGTACCGTAACCTCACCTGACGAGTGGAAACAGTCAATTAAAAGTGCCTATGAACACCTGGAAGATGAAATTACTCTTCAAATAGCAGGCTTTAATGAAGAGGACTACAACTTAAATAAACTTAAAAATTATGATGTATCAATATCTGCAAAAGGCATAGTTTCAGATAAAGACATTTCAACTGTCACTTACAGCTTTGACTATAATCCAAATTATAAAATTGCTAAGGCAGTAGACAATACTGCTTTGTTTGATAAACTTGATATTGAACAAAAAGAAACCTATGATATTCTTTTTGAATGTACAAAAAAACTTACAGATAACCTTACTTCAGACTATGACAAGGAATTAGCAATACATAATTTTATAACAGACAATTTCAGTTACGGACCTCTTGATATGAACAACGTACCTCAAAGAGCACATAGTGTAACAGGATTTGTTATGGATGGCCAGGGAATATGCGAGGCATACGCTAATACCTTTTATATAATGGGCAAAATGGCAGGTTTAGATGTAAGCATAATTACAGGAAATATTAATAATGTAAGCCACATGTGGAATCTTATTAAACTTGACGGAGAATACTATCACGTTGATGTGACAAGTGATGACCCGTCACCTGATGTCCCCAACAGAGAACGATATAATTTCTTTAATTTATCAGATGAAATTATATCAAAAACCCATTCATGGGAAAGAAGCGAATTCCCTGAGTGTACATCTGATAAGTATAATTACTACACATTAAATAATTATATAATACACAACGAACAGGAACTTAAAGACTTCATAAATACAAAACTTAACAGCGGAGAAACTTCTTTTACATTCAGAACCGAAAATTATCCTATTGCAAATGTTGATATTATAAAATACTACACAACAAACAAAGGATTTTACACTGTAAATATTACAGGTGAATACGGCAAAGACAGTACCTATAACGTTACAATAAAATAATATGACTATTAAACAAACAGGAGCAGAATTTAAGTCTGCTCCTGAATTTATTTTTATTTAATCTTTATGTTACTGAATACAGCTGTATTTAAGTTATCAAGTCTATTGTCAACCTTGTTACCATCCGCACCAAGCCCTACGTAAAGCTCATCATTCATTTTTGTAAACTTGCTGCCTACTTTAGTCCATTTACTTCCGTCAGGCGAAGCGAATGCCGTAAACTGGTTTCCCTTTCTTATAAGCCTCAAATAATATCCTTTAAAATCAAGACCGTCTTTAAACTCTATATCCCTTAAAATCTGTACACCGCTTTCTTGTGCCTTTTCAACAGAATCGAGATTTTCAGCCAAATCAGGCATTTCCCCCTTGTCCTCATTTCTTCCACATAAGTAAACACTGAAAGGGTTTCTGTAATATGTAGTTGTTTTTCCGGTTTCAGTATTTGTTTCCTTCCATTCGTAAGCCTTAGTATGGCAAAGGCCCAAATTAACGCTTCCGCTCTCAGGCATAAGACTGTTTCTTGCAATAATACCGCTGAAAGCATGATTATCCACAGGTGTAATGCTGTCAACCTTAGTTATTATATCAAAATCGCCTTTCACCTTTTGGTATACAAAATGCAATGAATCCTTTTCCCCGCTTATTTTTCCGCTGCCCTTTACAGTCAGTTTTCCGTCAATAAGCGCAGCAGCACCTGCTACACCCGGTTCACCAATATCAGTACTTTGCCAGTTTCCCAAATCAGTTTTAGCATTTATATGTATTTTATGAGCCGCAGACTGTGTTTGTTCTCCCTTTTCACTTATTGCCTTTGCAGAGATATTATATGTACCGTCTTTAAGTCCCTTTAATCTCATTTCAAAAGGAGCCTCACAATCCGTACCTATAACACTGTCATTACAGTAAAACTCTACTTTTTTAACATTATCATCAGTTTTTACACTTAATATGATATTTTCATCTTCAGCAAACTGCTGATTATTTTCAGGATTTTCTAAACTGATGTAAGGATTTGAAGGTTCATACTTCATATCAACAAGGGAATTAAAATAATTCTCAATATTTGCATATCCGTTATCACTTATAAGCATACTGTCAGAAGGATTTAAGGGATTAAGACCATGTTCTTTTTCCCATTCATCAGGAATACCGTCTGCATCTCTGTCAAAGTCATCATTTCTGTAAACTGCATCTGTATACGGAAGACCTCCGACTTCCTCGTGTCTGTTTACAAAATATCCTGTATTATCCTCAACAGACTGTATAATTCTGGCGTCGAGAGCGTCTCTTTTCGGCAGTGTGGCACCTGCTCTTGCAAGAACCAGTTCATAGGCTCTCTCAGGAGTATCAGTATGGAGATTTTCAGACTTTGTTCCTTCCATTTCAAACTCATTATTCACAATTGTTGTAAAAGGTTTATTATCTTTAGAAATATAAATTCCCTTACTGTTATCTTTTGATACTTCTTCATTACCCTCCAACACATTCCCGTTTACATAAAACCAACCGGGTTTATTTTTCTCACCACAGTCAATTATTCTGTCAATTACTCCGTTCCTTGTTCCCGGACCAGGTTTCATATAGTTATATACATAGTTCTGTTCAGCTCTGCCTCCTCCATAACCTGTATTAAACCCCCAATTATATATTACATTATTTCTGAAATCAAAACAGGCAATATGATCATTATCATCAGCCTCAACAGTTCCTCCTCCAAACCTTGGATTTCTTGAAGTGTGATTTGCATACAAATTATGATGATATGTAGTATTTACTCCTCCTGTTATAGCTCCGTACCCATGCCTGCCCTTTGTATGTCCGGACATAGTAAGGCTTTCAGCTATTACAGACCATTGCACAGTCATATTTTCAGCTCTGTATAATGACATTGTTTCATCTGTTGACCATGAGCATGAAAGATGGTCTATCATTATATCTTTCATAGACCTTCCCCATATTGAATCCATAGAATCACCGGATAACACATTTTCCGCACCGGGTCTGAAACGAATATAACGCATAATAATATTGTTGGAGTTACTTAGATTTGTCTCAAATCCATATATCGTAATACCATTTCCTGGTGCAGTCTGTCCTGCAACAGTCAGGTTATTTCTCTTTGTTATATTAAGTCTGTTTTTTAAATGTATTACACCGCCTGTATTAAATACAATTATTCTGTTGTCCTGACTTACAGCGTCCCTGAATGACCCCTTTATAGGCTCTTCTGTCTCAGGGTCATAGTCCTCAAGAGTTGTAACAATATATACCTCTCCTCCTCGTCCGCCGCTTGTATATTTCCCTCCGCCCTCAGCTCCCGGAAAAGCAGATATTTTTCTTTCATTTTCTAAAACATTTCCATAGGAAGGCACAGATACAATCATTATTGCTGCTGCCATTAATGCTATAAATTTCTTCACATAAATACCCCCTTATAATTTATAATTTAATTATAAGTTATACACCAATTAATTGCAATTTCAATTAATTGTAAATTATAATAAATTTCACTTCATTATTTGTAAATTTCTCAATTTATTTAACTAATCTATAAAAATAGCAAAAGTCATAAACCCACATAGCTTGTCCAATTATACTTACTTTATACAAAATATATGTATGTATCACCATAGGGTGATACTGAATCTCATAAAATCACATACGTATTTTCAAAACAGTCAACAAAATTCCTATAAATCTTTCAGTTTATTTAAAGCCTTTGTTTCTATTCTTGACACATAGCTCCTGCTTATTTTCATTGCTTTTGCAATTTCTCTCTGAGTAATTTCCTTTTCACCATTCAGCCCGTAACGCAGTGTAACTATTTCAAATTCCCTTGGAGTAAGTCTTTCCTTCATTATTTTATACAGCCTTTCAACTATAAGCTTTAATGCTGTAATTTCTTCTACGCTCTTTCCTTCATCCGCCAGTTTTTCCTCAAGGGTAACTTCATTTCCCTCTTTATCTACCCCAACACCTTCCTGCAAACTTATGTCATTTTGCCGTTTTTTATTTTGTCTTAAAAACATCAGTATTTCATTTTCAATGCACTTAGATGCATAAGTCGCTATTCTACCCTTATCCGCTTTATAAGTAGATACTGCCTTAATCAGACCAATTGTCCCAATAGAAATTAAATCTTCATTATCATTATTCTGATTATACTTTTTTGCAATGTGTGCAACAAGCCTTAAATTATGCTCAATAAGCTCATTTCTTGCATTCACATCACCTTGTTCCCATAGCATAATGTATTTCTCTTCATCTTCCTTACTTAATATCTGCGGCAAATTACCTCCAATATGTCCAAACAGAAAAGGAAAAAACACAGCAAAACACCCCCTTATATCAATATATTAAGGGGGACAATTTTTTGTGCCGATTTTTTTTACTAATTTTATTTTTTTCTGTTGTACAATCAAATTACAACACTAAAAAAGGCTGCTGCAAACTTGTTTTTACCAAATTTGCAAACAGCCTTTTTCAGATATTTAATATTTTATATATCAAAACCATTTTACTCGAAGTCTTTATAGTAATGTCCCATTCTGTCAGCTGCAAGCATAGCATTATAAACACTTTCAGCTGTAACTTCAAACGGCATATTATGAGCTGTATCTCCCTCTGCACAAGCAAGAGCAGCAGCTTCCATAATTTTATCCTTGTCAATTTTCTTTATACCTAAGTCCTCAAGAGTTACAGGCAGACCTACTGTAATACAGAAATCCATTACTTCTTCAAATTCCTCTTCAGGCACATTTTCCATAATAAGCTGTGAAAGCACACCAAAGGCTACCTTTTCGCCATGGTACATACCATGAGTTTCCTCAATACAAGTCAAACCGTTGTGTATAGCATGAGCTGCAGCAATGCCTCCGCTTTCAAAACCTATACCTGACAAATATGTATTAGCTTCTATAACATTTTCAACAGCAGGTGTACAAGTTCCTGCTTCAACAGCCAATTTAGCCTTAGGACCATCAGCAATTAATGTCTTGTAGCAAAGTTCTGAAAGAGCCATAGCTGTCTTTGATACACTTCCTCCCATACAGCTTACAGCATTAGACCTCATACAAGCTCTTGTTTCAAAATATGTAGCAAGTGCATCACCCATACCTGAAATAATAAGACGAGCAGGAGCTGCTGCAACAATATCAGTATCAAGGAGCACAATATCAGGATTAGAAGGCAGCCATAAATATTCCTCAAATTGACCGTCATCTGTATATATTACAGAAAGTGCAGAACAAGGTGCATCAGTTGAAGCAGCTGTAGGAACGCAAACAGCAGAAATATTTTCATAATATGCAACAGCTTTTGCAGTATCAAGAATTTTGCCTCCGCCAATACCTACAACTATATCGCACTTTTCATTCTTCAGCACTTCACCTATACGCTTAATTTCATTATGAGAACATTCCCCATTAAATATTTCCCATATAACAGAAGAATCTGTTCCCTCAACAGCAGTATTCAACTTATCCTCTACACGTTTTTTGCCGCTTTTACTTACAAGCACAAGCATCTTCTTTCCTAATTTAGCAGTATACTTTGTAAGTTCAGCCAAAGTACCTTTTCCCTGAATATAACGACTTGGTGATCCAATAATCCTTGCCATAATTACATACCTCCTAAAGATTGTTATTTTTTTATCAATATTATTATAGCACAATTAAATATTATGTCAATTACTTTAAATAAATTAATAAATATTTAATTTTCATTAAACAAAAAAGCTGTCTTTCCCAACATAAATATTGAGAAAAACAGCCTTCTTTTATGTAATATTAATTTTCACTGTCAAGAGCCTTGTACACAAGAGCTGCAAGCACACCGCCTATAAGAGGTGCAACTATAAACACCCAAACCTGACTGAAAGCTAACTCTCCGCCGTTACCGCCTGCAAGCATTGACACAAGAGCAGGTCCAAAACTTCTTGCAGGATTTACAGAAGTACCTGTAATAGGAAGACCCATTAAGTGAACTAAAGTAAGAGCAAGACCAATAACAACGCCTGCTACACCTGAAAACTTCTCTTTACTTGTAACTCCGCAAATTGCAATTACAAAAACAAAAGTTAAAACTACCTCAGCAATAAACGCACCGCCAAGACCAACACCAGCAGCAGATGCTTCGCCAAAACCATTAGTTCCCATACCAAGCTCAGCAACCTTATCTGTAAATATAGCTAATAAAACAACTGCACCTGCAATAGCACCAATAAACTGGCTTACTACATAAGCAACAAAATCTTTTACAGACATTTTACCGCTAGCTAACATTGCAACAGATACTGCAGGATTAACGTGACAGCCTGAAACATTGCCAATTGAATATGCCATAGCAACAATAACAAGACCAAATGCTAATGCAATACCCACAAAACCTGTTCCAAATCCATTAGTCATTGCTACACCGCAGCCAAAAATAACAAGTACCGCTGTGCCGATAAATTCTGCTAAACATTTTTTAACCATAAAAATTCCTCCTTGTTTAATATATTTATGTTGTAATTATACCATTTTTTAAATAAATTGTAAACATTTTTTTACAATTTTCATAATTTTTTATTAAAATAACTTTATTTTTTGTTAATTATAAAATAAACTGCCCTGCAGCTTATGCCGCAGGGCAGTTTACACTAATTATTACCTTTTTTTAACGGGAAAATATATTTCTGTTTCCCACTCACTTACTGGTATATTATCCACGTGAGATTTTGTATATATCTCATACGGCGGTGCAATAATTTCATAATTATTATCATTTATCCACTTTACAACAGCAGCATAAGCTTCTGTAAGGTTTGCATAAGCCCCCTTGTGCACTGTAAAAGCACAAAGAGAACTTTCAATTATTCTTGTTGCCTTCTCCTTATCTTTTACAGCAATGCCTACTTCAATATCACTGTCATTTTCATTAAAT
Source organism: uncultured Eubacteriales bacterium (assembly GCA_905201505.1). Lineage (GTDB taxonomy): Bacteria > Bacillota > Clostridia > Lachnospirales > CAG-274 > Gallispira. The sequence goes on from CAJKOJ010000005.1 coordinate 20,034, forward strand.
TCATCATCGTGATATACTGCAAGCACAGCCCCCGATGTTTCTATTTCTTCTCTTGCAATTTTTGTAAAAAGTTCACCATAGTACCTTCCAAAATCCTTTATAGACATATTTTGTCTGCTGCTTAAAATTGCAAGTTCTTTACTCTGCACTAAACTGATGTTATATTTGTTATCATAATTCATAATTTCACCATTCCTTTCATAACTTACAAGAATTCCTTTCATTTCCTCTAAAAGCATACTTTTATAAGAAATCTCTGTTTCCAGCAGTTTAACCTGTTCTTTCAGTTTTAAATAAAGTCCTTTCCTGTCTTTGCTGCTTAGAAACGATTTTATTTCTATAAGGGGAAAACCATACCTTTTTAAACGGTTTATTGTAAGCATATCATTAAGCTGATTTTTTCCATAATATCTGTAACCTGTCAACGGATCCACTTTTGCAGGCTTTAGTAAATCAACTTCATCATAATACCTTAACGTTTTCACACTTACAGAGCATATTTTTGAAAACTGTCCTATACTTATAAGCATACTTGTCACTCCTTAGAATTAATTCTAAATTAAGTATAAACTATCCCCTAAGGGGAGTGTCAACCCTTGTTTAATATTTATTTTATTATTTCGTTGCAAAAACAACAGATGTTTTTGTTCTGATATGTTATTATAAGCAAGTAACAATTATTTAGTAAATGGAGGATTATTTATGGAAAATACAATGTTTTGCTATCAGTGTCAGGAAACAGCAGGCTGTACAGGCTGTACAAAGTACGGTGTATGCGGTAAGTCACCACAGACAGCTAAACTACAGGATATATTAATATATGTAACAAAAGGACTATCCGAAGTTACAACTAAATTACGCAGGGAAAATAAAACTGTAGACACATATACAGATATGTTAATTGTTGATAATTTATTTATAACTATTACAAATGCTAATTTTGATAATAATATTATAACAGAAAAAATAAGAGAAACAATTTCTCAAAGAGATAAACTTATAAGTGATTTATCAGACAACAAATGTTTATCCCCGGCTGCCCATTGGCAAATGTCAGATTCAGATAAGAATATTGGTGTTTTGTCCGCATTAGATGAAGATTATCGTTCATTACGAGAGCTTATTACTTATGGACTTAAAGGAATGGCTGCCTATATTAAACATGCATCTGCATTAGGATATGATGACAATCACATTAATGCTTTTTTACAGGAAAGCCTTTCAAAACTTACAAATGATGATATAACAACAGATGAACTTTTAGCATTGTCACTTGAAACAGGAAAATATGGCGTTACTGCTATGGCACTTCTTGATAAAGCCAATACTTCTTCCTATGGCAATCCTGAAATTACAAAAGTAAATATAGGGGTACGCAGCAATCCCGCGATACTTATTTCAGGACACGACTTACATGATCTCGAAATGCTTTTAAGGCAGACAGAAGGCACAGGAGTTGATGTGTATACACATTCAGAAATGCTGCCTGCCCATTATTATCCCGCTTTTAAAAAATATACCCACTTTGCAGGAAATTACGGTAATGCATGGTGGAAACAGACAGAAGAATTTGAATCCTTTAACGGACCTATATTATTGACAACAAATTGTCTTGTACCTCCAAAAGAAAGCTATAAGGACAGAGTATATACAACAGGTGCTGTAGGATTTACAGGCTGCAAGCATATTTCAGCTAACCCTTACGGCGAAAAGGATTTTACAGAAATTATAGAACACGCAAAAAAATGTGCTTCACCTACAGAACTTGAAACTGGAGAAATTATCGGTGGTTTTGCCCATAACCAGGTCTTGGCTCTTGCAGACAAAATTGTTGATGCAGTGAAAACAGGAGCAATAAAAAGATTTGTAGTAATGGCAGGCTGCGACGGAAGAAGCAAATCCCGAAACTATTACACAGATTTTGCCAAAGCACTTCCAAATGATACTGTTATTCTTACTGCAGGCTGTGCCAAATATAAATACAACAAGCTTAATTTAGGTGAAATCAATGGTATCCCCCGTGTTCTTGATGCAGGTCAATGCAATGATTCATATTCGCTTGCAGTAGTGGCACTAAAACTTAAAGAAGTATTTAATCTAAATGATATAAATGAACTTCCTATAATTTATAACATTGCATGGTACGAACAAAAGGCAGTGATAGTCTTGCTGGCACTTTTACACCTTGGAGTTAAAAACATTCATTTAGGACCTACTCTACCGGGCTTTTTATCACCAAATGTAGCTAAAATTCTTATAGATAACTTTGGTATATCAGGTATAAACTCAGTTGAGAATGACATAGCTAAATTTTTTAAGTAATATACTGTAATTAATAAGGCAGCTTTTCATAAATATATGAAAAAGCTGCCTTAAATTTCTTGACATACTAAAATAAAAGAATTATAATTATATTACAAATGTAATACTAAGGAGGTAATACTATGAATAAGCTTCCCCAGATTTCAGAAGCTGAATTTGAAGTAATGGAAGTTATATGGGAAAAAGAACCTGTCAGCACAAATGAAATTGTTGACGCTGTAATTGAAAACCACAATTGGAATATGCGTACAATACACACTTTAATTTCAAGACTTGATAAAAAAGGGGCAATAGCACACAAGAAAGACGGCAGAACATATATATATTCGTCTATCGTAGAAAAGAAAGACTATGTAAAAAGCAAAAGTAAATCCTTCATAGAAAAATTTTATGACGGTGCCGCCAATAAAATGGTACTTAATTTTATAGAAAATAATATGCTCTCTCAGGAAGATATACAAGAACTAAAAAACATTTTAAATAAGAAGGGATAGTTATGTTTATATATCACTTTTTAATATCAAATGCAGTTATATCAATTACTGCATTTATACTATTAATAATTAAGAACATCTCAAAAGAAAAGTTATCACCTGCATGCAGTTATTTTATATGGTTTCCTTTATTAATACTTATGTTTTTATCATTTTTTCCTTCAATAGATAATACATTTTTTAACTATAATAATGTTCCAAACATTCCTACAGCTGTCAATGCTGCAAGCAGAAAACTTGACATAACCGCCGCAGTTAAAGATTATTTTATTTCCACAAACAGTTACTTTACAATTAAATTGATTTGGGTTACAGGCATTATATTTAATATAACAATGTTTTTAATAACCCAATTAAGGCTCAAAAAACTGTTAAGCTGCCCTTTAAACAATAATATTTTTAAAGACTGCTGCAAAAAAACAGGCATTAAAGCCACTTTGTACATAAACAGCAAAATAAATTCTCCTATGTCCTTTGGTATTATAAAACCGTCTGTAGTACTCCCTCATCTTAAATATGATGAAAATACCCTTGAACATATTTTTTTACACGAGCTTACGCACTACAAACATAAGGATATTTATATAAACTATATTCTTTGTGTTCTCTCAGCTTTTTATTGGTTTAATCCCGCTGTTCTCATTACATTTAAAAAAATAAAGCTTGATATGGAAATATACTGTGATTATGGAGTACTTAAGTATACAAAATCTAATATAGCATACGGCAATACAATTTTAAATCTTGCCTCACAAAAAAATAAATTTATGTCTGCAAACTATATATCAGAATATAAAGCAGAACTTAAAACAAGGATACAGAGAATTGCAAACTACAAAAAATCTCATTCCAAACTTTTAACAGCATTAATTACTGTTCCGTTAGTTTTCATTTTTACACTCTCAGCATCAGTAATTAACTCCTATGGCTATACAATTACCGAAAAGTATAATACAGATTTAAAATTTGAAGAAATTAATTTAAAAACTTATTTCAAAGGATATGAAGGCTGTTTTGTGCTTTACAATACAGTCAGCAACACTTACAAAATCTATAACGAAGATATGGCAAAAGAAAGAACATCTCCATACTCTACTTATAAAATAGCTATTGCATTAAACGGACTTGAACAAGGCATTATAACACCTGAAAACAACACCTCATACTGGGACAAAACCATATACCCCTTTGATGAATGGAACAGAAATCAAGATTTATCTTCCGCTATGAAATACAGTGTAAACTGGTATTTTCAAAATATAGATAAGTCCCTTGAGCATAGTGAAATTTCAGCCTTTCTCAATACCATATCCTACGGAAACAAAAATATAGGGTATGATAAAGAAAATTACTGGCTTGAGAATACACTAAAAATATCACCTGTTGAGCAAGTGGAATTTTTGAAAAAACTTTACACAAATGAGTTTAATTTTACTCAATCTAATATAGATAAAGTAATTAATTCAATTAAACTTTCCTCAAATCTCTATGGCAAAACCGGCACAGGTATGGTAAACGGCAAAACAACAAACGGATGGTTTATAGGAATTTATAATAAAAATCAAGAAAGCTGCATTTTTGCCCTTAGATTAAAGGGTAAAAATAACGCTGATGGTTCCAATGCAATGAAAATAGCTTGTGAAATACTTAATAATATGTAAATTTCAAAGACTGTTGCAAAGCAGAAAACTATTTTGCAACAGTCTCTTTTATTTGTTTCCCTTTTCTAAAGCCTCCCATAGACCATTTATATATGCTATTCCCAATGCTCTGTCATAAAGTCCGTATCCCGGACGGGCTTTTTCTCCCCATATCATTCTTCCGTGATCCGGTCTTATATAAATATCAGGACATGTTTCAAATATAGCTTTCATTATTTCATACATATCCAGATCACCGTCTTTTGATAGATGTGATGCTTCCCTGAATTTTTTCTCACCCAAATACTTTACATTTCTTACATGGGCACAGGCAATTCTTCCTTTTTCACCAAAATGTCTTATTGCCTCAGGTATATTATTCTCAGGAGATGAACCAAGGGAACCTGTGCAAAGACAAAGACAATTGCATGGTGAGTTTACCATATCTGTTATAATATCAAAATCTTTTATTGAATGTGCAATTCTCGGAAGACCAAATAATGGCCATGCAGGGTCATCAGGATGTACTGCCATTTTCACACCTGCTTCTTCACACACAGGTATTACTCTTTCGAGAAAGTACTTATAATTATCCCTCAGCTTATTTTCATCAATATCTCTGTAAATCTCAAGAGTTTTTTCAAGCTCTTCAAGTCTTTCCGCTTCCCACCCCGGCAAAGTAAAACCGTTGCTGTTATTTATTGTATCTTCTACAATTTTCTTAGGCGTCATACCTCTCAGTTCTTCATCATCGTAATAAAGGGCAGTTGAACCGTCCTCTACAGGATGAGCAAGGTCTGTTCTCAGCCAGTCAAAAACAGGCATAAAGTTATACACAATAACCTTTATACCGCATTGTGCAAGATTTTTTATAGTTTTAATATAGTTGTCAATGTACATATCTCTTGATGGCAGACCCATTTTAATATCCTCATGTACATTAACACTTTCTATTACCTCTGCCTCAAGCCCAAAGGAATTTACATGCTTTACATATTTTTTTATTTCATCAATTTCCCAGACTTCACCTGCCGCGTAATCATCGAGCACACCCATTATACCACTGCAATTTGGTATCTGCCTTATATCACTCAGTGAAACACTGTCATTGCCTTCTCCGTACCAACGAAATGTAATTTTCATTTTATATCCTCCTTATGTTTAGTCAATATTATATTTTCCACAAATTAATTAAATTAATACAGAATCATAAAATAAACTATTTCTTTTAAATTTTTTTCAGCTATGGTATAATTATGAAAAGGATTACTTTATAAGGGGGCTGTGAAATGAAGGCACACAAAGAGACAAGTGAAAACACAAATAAATCTTTAGAATACATAGATATTTTAAATAATAATCAAGAACATAGCCGTAGATTGATTGAAGAATCAAATGGTAATCTTGCAATATACAGAATAACAAATAATGCCTTTGAATTAATTTATCTTTCACGTAAACTGTCAAATTTATTTGGGTATACCTATGATGAATGTAAGACCATTTTAAAAAATGGTTTAAATGAAATATTATCACCTGAGGACTTTGGAAAAGTTAGACGGGCATTTAATACTGTACTTGAAAACAAAATAAGTGTTGATATAGCATTTAGTATAAAAACAAAAGACAGTGCTGATAAAACATTAATAAATGCAACCCTTAGCCACATTGGGGAAAGTGAAAGCAGCGCCTTTATTGAATGTATATTTTTTTCACCAACACGTGAAATAACCCTTCAAAAAGCAATACTTGAACAATCACCAAATGGTGCCATTGTTATTGACAGCTATACAGATGAAATTATATATGCAAATAAGGCTGCAATTAAAATATGTGACTTAACCCCCGAACATTTTAAAAAAGGGACTAAATATTATAAACTTCTTGGATACTGCAGTAATCCGGATCAATATACAACCGAAACTGCATCAGCAAAACAGATAAAACTACCTAATAAAAAGACCATTACAATTACATCCCGTGACATAAAATGGCTTGGCAAAGATGCCATTATAAAATACATAACAGATATAACAGATAAAATTGATATGTTCCAAAAACTGAAAACTAGCGAAGAAAGTCTGAAAATAGCGTTAGAAAATGGTAACATTCAAAGCTGGGAATTAGATATTGTAAACAAACGTATTATTTTTGACAAAAAATCAGCAAAGAAGTTAAATCTTCCTAACTTGCATGAGAGCATATCAGACACATGGTTTGTTAATAATATAATCAATCCAAAATATTATGATACTTTTGCCGCCGCTATGAAAGAACTAATAAGCGGGAAAAAAGAAAAAATTACATTAGAAGTTGAAACAAATACACTTTATAATGGTAAATCCACGTGGCTTAGAATTGTCTATTCAGTAACAGCACATGATGAAAACGGCAGCCCTACAAGAGCTATAGGAACATCTGTTGATATTACAAGACAAAAACAGATGGAAGAACATTATAATAATGAATACCTGTACCATCAATCACTTATAAGTGAAACCATTTACACAATACAAATAGATGTAACAAATAATAGAGTTATAAATATTGATGGTACAGCAATTAACTCGGCAATAGGAAAAAGTATAAGCATAGAGGAACTCACTGCACATCAAATTGCAAAACACATAAGTGATGATAAAGAAAGAGAACAATTCATCTCAATGATGTCTCAGGAAAACTTTCTAAATCATTTTTATAAAGGTGAAAATAAGTTCTCTTTTGAATACAAGCTCAGCAAACCAAATAAATCATCCTATTGGGTAGAAACCACAGTAAACCTGCTTAATAAAAGTGACGGCAATATTGCAGCATTTATTTTTACCAAAGATATAAATGAGCAGAAAATAGAGAGTATTATAAATAATAATATTGTAAAAAATGAGATTGACTACAGCGGTTACATAGACTTGACACAAAATATATTAAAAATTATTTTTTGTAAAGAGGGCTGTGAATTTTTCAGAAACCGTCTCAACGGTCTCAGTTCAGAAGAACTTACAAATCTCATTCTCCTAGATATACAAACAAAAAGAACATCACAGCATATGTCAAGTTTAGACTTTGCAAATATTAAAAAACATATTGATCTTGAAAAGGAATATTCCATAGTATTTGACATTGTAGACAATACCTATAGCAAAAGAATTAAAAAGCTTCACTTTAGCTACCTGCATAATAACAAAAATATTATCATGGTATTACAAAGTGACGTGACCGACTTATTTGAATATGAGGAAAAGCAGAAACAAATGCTTAAGAAAGCACTTAAAGAAGCTGAAGATGCAAACTCTGCCAAAAGCGAATTCCTCACAAGAATGAGCCATGATATTAGAACACCAATGAATATAATAATTAATATGACTAATCTCGCTCTTGAGGAAAAAGACAATATTTCAGCCATAAAAGAATATTTGACTAAAATTTCGAGCACAAGCAAGTTTTTACTCGGTCTCATAAATGATGTACTTGATATGTCCAGAATAGAAAGCGGACGAATCAGACTAAAACCTGAAAACTACACATATAAAGAATTTGCTTCCACGTTCAAAACAATGATTGAACCTATGTGCCGTCAAAAAAATATTAAATTTACAATATATAAAGATTTTGAAAGCCTACCTGCAATAAAAGTTGATATTATACGTTTTAATCAAGTTTTCTTTAATCTTCTTACAAATGCAGTTAAATACACTCCCGATGGAGGAGAAATTTCTTTACACTGTACTAACATTACAAAAACAGCTAATTTTTATGAATTCGATATTATTGTCAAAGACAATGGTATCGGTATAAGCGACGAATTCCAAAAAGTTATTTTTGAACCATTTACAAGGGAATCAAAAGTAATTTCTGCCAATTCAGATGGTATTGGATTGGGGCTTGCAATAGTTAAAAACATTCTCACACAAATGGGCTGTTCAATAAAAGTAAAAAGCAAAGTTAATGAAGGTTCAGAATTTATAGTACATATTTGTGCAGAAAAAGCTGATGAAGATAAGCCTGCTTCTCAGACAGACAACACAGGCAATGACGATTCTATACTTTATGGCAAACATGTACTGCTTGTAGAAGATCATGACTTAAACGCAATGGTTGCAGAAAAACTCCTGCAAAGATATAATATGAAAGTTGAAAGAGCAGAAAATGGTCAGATTGCTGTAGATATGTTCAAAAATTCTCCGGTTAATTACTATGATGTAATACTTATGGACATAAGAATGCCTGTTATGAACGGCATAGATGCGGCAAAAGCTATACGAGCTATGCAAAAAGCAGATGCAAAACAAATACCTATCATAGCAATGACCGCCAATGCCTTTGCAGAAGATAGTGAACAAAGTATTTCCGCCGGTATGAATGCACATCTTGCCAAGCCTATTGAGCCAAAACTTATGTTTGAAACAATTATTAAATATTTGAACTTAAAATAACTATATTAAAAAATACAGCTGCATAATAAACTCTGCGGCTGTATTTTTACTTTTACATATTTTCTATTATTTTTTTATTTGTTTCAATAAGCTTTTTAATATATTTTTCTGAAGGCCCGCCATCTACAATTCTTGCATTTACACAAGTATCCAAATCAATAGCATTATAAATTTCATCTGTAAATACAGGACTAACTGACTTGTATTCATCAAGAGTAAGTTCATCAAGATTTTTATTATTATTTATTGAATAAAGTACAAGCTGTCCTATAATAGCATGAGCGTCTCTGAATGGAACCCCCTGTTTAACGAGCCAATCCGCAGCATCAGTTGCATTCATAAAGCCCTTTCTTGCAGCCTGACGCATACCATCTTTATTAAAAGTCATAGTATCAACCATTCTTGTAAAGACAGGAAGACACATTTTAAGTGTATCAACAGCGTCAAATACACCCTCCTTATCCTCTTGCATATCCTTATTATAAGCTAAAGGAATACCCTTCATTACAGTAAGCATTGCCATTAGGTGTCCGTACACTCTTCCTGTCTTGCCTCTTATAAGTTCAGCCATATCAGGATTTTTTTTCTGCGGCATTATAGAGCTTCCTGTTGAGTAGGCATCATCCATTTCAACAAATTTATACTGCTGAGAATTCCATATAATAATTTCCTCACAAAATCTTGACAAATGCATCATTATCATTGACAAAGCACTTAAAAGTTCAATAACAAAATCTCTGTCACTTACACCGTCCATAGAATCAAGTGTAATTGACTCAAACCCTAATTTTTCCTTTACAAACTCTCTGTCAAGAGGATATGTGGTGGCAGCAAGTGCTCCTGAACCCAATGGCATTACATTTGTTCTTTTGTAAGTATCTGTAAGCCTGTCATAATCCCTTTTAAACATTTCAACATAAGCAAGGAAGTGATGTGCAAGAGTTACCGGCTGTGCATTCTGTAAATGTGTATACCCCGGCATAACAGTATTTACATTTTTCTCAGCTATATTGTTAAGCACAATAATAAGCTCCTTTACAAGCCCCTTAATATCTGTAATCTGTTCTTTTAAATACATTCTTATATCAAGAGCTACCTGGTCATTTCTGCTTCTGCCAGTATGCAGTCTTTTACCTACATCCCCTATTCTTGATATTAAGATTGTCTCAATATTCATATGAATATCTTCGGCCTTCTCATCAAATGTAACAGTTCCTTCTTCAATATCATCAAGAATATCCTTTAATGTTGCAATTATAAGTTCTGCGTCTGCCTGAGGTATTATCCCCTGCTTTCCTAACATAGCAGCATGTGCACAGCTTCCAAGTATATCCTCTTTATACATTCTGCTGTCAAATGAAATAGAGCTGTGAAAATGATCTGTAAAGCTGTCTGTAGCTTTTGTAAAGCGTCCTCCCCAAAGTTTCATATTTATTTCTCCTTATGTTTATTGTGTAATATTTATTTAATATAATAACATATTAGCCCAAAAAAGTAAACTCTTGTATTTATTCATTATGGCAATTTTTTTGTTAATGTGTTAAAATAAAAATATAAATACAATACAGGAGGTAATCTTATGAAACTCGTTATATTAGAACCTTTGGGAATCCCCATGTCAGAACTGGAAGATATGGCAAAACGCACATTGAAGGATACAATTGACATTACAATGTACGACAACCGCAAAGAAGACATACCTACTCTTATTGAACGAAGCAAAGATGCCGATATTGTTGTACTTTCAAACTTTAAGTATCCAAAAGAAGTTATATCTTTATGCCCTAAACTTAAGATGATATGTGTTGTATTTACAGGTGTAGACCATGTAGACATAGAATATTGCAGAGAAAATGGAATTACTGTATGTAACTGTGCAGGTTATTCTACTTCTGCTGTAGCAGACCTTGTATTTGGTATGGTAATAAGCCTTTCAAGAAACATCATAGCCTGTGACAAAACAATACGTAAGGGCGGCACAAAAGACGGTTTAATAGGATTTGAACTTGAAGGCAAAAACTTTGGTATTGTAGGTGCAGGTGCTATAGGTCAGAGGACAGCACAAATTGCCAATGCCTTTGGCTGCAATGTATATGCTTACAGCAGAACTATCCGGAATATAGAAAATGTGAAATTTACAGATTTAGACACATTACTGTCAACCTGTGATATTGTTTCTCTCCACGTTCCTCTCAATGACAGCACAAGAGGAATGATTAGCAAAGAAAAACTTGAATTAATGAAACCAACCTCAATACTTATAAATACAGCAAGAGGACCTGTAGTTGACAGCACAGCACTTGCAGAAGCCTTAAACAATGGCACAATTGCTGCCGCAGGTGTTGACGTATTTGAAACAGAGCCTCCAATAGCCGATAATCATCCGCTGCTGACTGCTAAAAATATACTTTTAACACCTCATATTGCATTTGCAAGCCAACAAGCATTTGAGAAAAGAGCAGTTATAGTTTTTGACAATATTGTTAATTATCTTAATGGAAATCCCGTTAATGTAATAGTTTAAATAATCAGAGGGGCATTTGATAACTCTATCAAATGCCCCTCTACATTTTTTCAGCATAACTGCCATTAAATGTAAGTCAATACATTAATTTTATAACGCCTCATCAGCTTTTCTAATTAAGGACTATGTCGTTATCACTATCTTTCTCTTACGCCATCATATCTGCCGTTATTGTATACATAATTTCCTCTTACTCTTCTGAAATTAGGACGTCTTACTGCAAATATTTCTATTAATACAATGGATTCAATCATATTTCTAAACATATTTCTTCTGTTCCATAAAACTGCCTGTTGTGCTTCAAGGGATATTTCCTGTGCTTCATCCATTTCCTCTTCAGCCAGTCTTATAACTCTGTCTACTATCTGAGCCAATGTTTCTCTGTCTATTCCCTGCTCATCATAGATAGGGCTATCCATATATTCATACTCATCAATAACTCTTTCTACATACTTGTTAATTATAGCATTAAGGTCACTGTATAAAGCTTTCATAAGCTCAATATCTCTCTTAGGTATATCTGTTCTGTTTTCAGGTGACACGATTTGACTTCTCCCATTTCTTGAATCATAAAGGGGAACCATTGTGTTATCATCTATAATTTCAGCCATCTGTTCAACACTCATATTTTTGTAAGCAGGCCACCCCTGCCCTAACTTATAATTTGTGTAATCACTGAAAAGTCTTTCCATATCTGTACTATAACTTTCTATATTGTAATACATAACTTACCTCCAATTTTGTTCATACTGTAAGATATTCGCGTAAATTGTAATTGTTACAGAGAATTTTTATTATAACAGTTGAACTTTTCCCCTTGTAATATTTGGCTAATTTGTGTATAATGAAATTAAAGAAAATGTATTTTTTGTACAAATATTTTAAATTGTATAGACGAAAGGAGAATTTTTATGGGCTATATGGATGAATACAAGCGTTGGTGTGAGGACAGCTATTTTGATGAATCCACAAAAGCTGAACTCTTATCTATTAAAGATGATGCAAAAGAAATTGAAGAGAGATTTTATAAAAATCTTGAGTTTGGTACAGGCGGTCTGCGAGGAATTTTAGGTGCAGGCACAAACAGAATGAACATTTACACCGTCAGCAAAGCAACTCAGGGATTTGCAAACTACATAAAAAAACAGGGTGAAACTGCCGTTAAAATGGGCGTTGTTATTGCCTATGACTCCAGAAACTACTCACCTGAATTTGCTGAAATTACAGCAAGAGTTCTTGCAGGTAACGGAATAAAGGCTTATTTATCAGATGAATTAAGACCTGTACCAATGCTTAGCTTTGCTGTAAGGAATCTAGGCTGTACAGGCGGCATAGTTATTACTGCAAGTCATAACCCACCTGAATACAATGGCTACAAAGTTTATTGGGAAGACGGTGCACAGGTTCCTTTCCCTCGTGACGGAGAAATAATTAAGGAAGTCAATGCTATAACAGACTTTTCAATGATTAAAAAAGCTGACTTAACAGAAGCTGTAAATTCAGGTATGATTCAATATGTGGGTCCTGAACTTGACGTTGCATATTTAGATGCAGTAACAGGACAAATTGTTAATCAGGATATTATAGACAAAACTGACCTCAAAATTGTTTATACACCTCTTCATGGCTCAGGCAATAAACCTGTAAGACGAGCTTTAGCTAAAGCAGGCTTTAAAAATGTTTATATTGTCCCTCAGCAGGAAAAACCTGACGGCAATTTTACAACAGTAGGTTATCCTAATCCTGAAAACAAGGCCGTATTTGATTTAGCAATGGAACTTGCTAAAAAAGTCGATGCAGATATTATAGTAGGTACTGACCCTGATGCAGACAGAGTAGGAGCAGTTGTTAAAAAGACTGACGGAGAATATATGGTACTTACAGGCAATATGACTGGTGCTCTTCTCTGTGAATATATTCTTTCTCAGAAGAAAGCAGCAGGTACACTGCCTGAAAACGGTGCTGTTGTTTCAACCATAGTATCTACAGATATGACAAAAGCAATTTGTGCTGAATATGGTATGAAATATTTCGATGTTCTTACAGGCTTTAAATACATTGGTGAGAAAATTAAAGAATTTGAAACAGACGGCAGCTATGAGTATATGTTTGGCTTTGAGGAAAGCTATGGCTGTCTTGCAGGTACGTATGCAAGAGATAAAGACGGCTGTCTTGCAACAATGCTTATATGTGAACTTGCTGCATATTATAAATCTAAGGGTATGAGCCTTTATGATGGCTTGCTTGCTCTTTATGACAAATATGGTTATTATAAAGAAACAATTACCTCAATTACACTTAAAGGCATTGACGGTGCAGCCCAAATTAAAAAAGTTATGGATACACTAAGAGCAGACTCACTTAGTGAAGTTGCCGGAGTTAAAGTAATTGAAACAAGAGATTATTCAATTGATAAAATTGTAAATACAATAACTGGCGAAGAAAGCAAGAGCGGCTTACCATCAAGCAATGTTCTCTACTACGTTCTTGAAGACGGAACATGGTTCTGTGTAAGACCAAGCGGTACTGAACCTAAGATAAAAGTATACTTCGGCTCAATGGATAAAACAGCCGAAGCTGTTGAAGCAAAACTTAAATCAGCAAGCGACGGCATATTGGCAATTGTTGATGAAATACTTAAATAACCTATCTTTTTAGGATATATACACATAACAAAAGAAGGCTGATGCAAAACAAATATTGTTTTACATCAGCCTTCTTTATATAATCATAACTTAAAAACCTGTCACTTCAGATTTTTATTTTCTTAATTAAAGCTTAGGAATTAAATCATAATATTCCTGAACAGATGCATCGTTCATAACAGCTTCAATAATCTTTCTGCCCAATGGGTCAAGTTCAGGAGTATCAAACTGTTTTAACTGTTCTTTGAAGAAGTCTGTAAGCTTCTTAGCACCAATATCATAAGCCTCGTTACCTACTCTACCCTGGATATTAACCTTTAATAAGCCCGGATTAATAGGAGTACCATCAATCTTAACAGACTTAGGAACATAACCAAGTAAAGAACATCTTGCTTCTTCAAGCTGATTCATCTTAAACTTAGCACCGCCACGTCTTGAGAGGTATTCTCTTGTTACCCATTCACCAGCAAATCCTACTTTATATACACCAATATACTGGTTTGGAATAAGAATGTATCTTGTGCTAGGAGTAGCTAAAATCTGCTTTAACAACAAATTAGCCTGGTCAACCTTCTTGCCTGTAGCAAAAGGCCAATAAGAACCAACACCCTCAGACTTCATCTGATTGCCACCTGCATCAATTATTGATGGGTTAGCAAAACCTCTAGGTGCAACAAGTCTCCATATCCAGCCAAGTGCCGGTGGAAGAACATGGAACATACCAATGATACCGTAATCAGGGTGCTCCTTAGTTGTTGGAGGAGTTCTGATACCAAAGCTTCGTACATCAACCTCCGCAGTGCCATTGACAATATTATTCTTAAGCTTTCTAGGCATAATTAATCTTGGATTAGGACAAGGTACGCCCGGAGCATCCTCAATATGATCCCATATAAGGCAAGTTGAACCAGGAACAGCATTCATATTAAGGAATACCAATGGCTCCTTTGGATGACAGCAAGCCTTTTCAGTTTCAGGTTCAGTACCATACTGGTCAATATGATTTACTCTTAAGAACCAGCCATACTCTGCATCACATACAACAAGCTTCTTGCTGTCATTCTGAATTGAAGGATGAGCAAGAGCCATATCATCTGTAACAGGGTAAAGTGTAGCTGTATCTGTAATATTTACATAAGTTTCTTCACCTGTTATTGAGTTAGTAGCAAGCAAAACTTTACCGTCTACTTCTCTGTGTACAGGTTCAGTCATTTCTGACTTACCGCCGCCTGAAGCACCCTCATGCATAATAGTAAGCTCTAATTCATAAGGTGTAACTACCTTAACTGTTGACGCATGAAGTGTTACCCAGCCTTCCTCTTCACCAATGTGCAGAAGGATAGAGTAAACACCCTTCTTTGCAGATGGTCCTAAGTAAAGGTTATAACTAAATACTTCCTGCATATCGTATAATCTATTGTGTACAACAACCTGCTTTCCATCATAATGAGTATGTCTGAAAGTAGGAGCTACATATATAACAGCCTTTGGCTTAAAGAAATTAGGCATCTTGCTTGCAGGAATAAATCCCTGTAACTCTGCAAGAGCAGTTGCAAAACAAGCAGCATTTCCAGGAACTACAGCCATACATGGATAGCCAATACCCATAGAAATATTACCTGCATAAAAAGGAACAACAATTAAGCTTTCCTGTGTCTTTAACCACTCAAATGTTTCATTTCTTATCGGGTCAAAAGGCTTTCCGAATCTCTCCATATGTGTTGGCTTATCAGTTGGAAGGTCATCTGCAATAACCATAGAATTTGGATCTCTTCTTCTCATTGCTGGATCATCAAAGTTGATAACAACACCGTTTTTACATTTAACAACAGTGCCTTCTTTTACTGTTTCGCCATTTACTTCAAAGCTAACCTCATTGGTCATCTTATCCTTACCGCCCATAGCTAAGTCGATTAATTCTTCCTTAGTTTCAGGGATAATAATTTTTGCGTCGCTGTTCTTAATAATATCGCTTAAACTTTGAGGTAAAACCATCTTATTAATAACATCCGGCTTATTCTTTTTTGCCATTTTCAGCAACCTCCTTAATAACCTTAAACATTTTTATAATAATTAATGTTTGTTTTACATTTTGGAATATATACGTTATTTCAAAAAACACGCAAACACAGAGTAATAGCTCTGCTATTACGCTTCATTGCGTGCTGAACTGTAAATTTAATAGAAACTATTAATACAATTTACATATAACTTACATAATCTGAATTTTTTCAGCTTAATATAAGCGAAAAGCTATACAAGTTATACTATACCACTTTATTCAAAAAAAAGCAATAGAAAGTATTTGAAAATTCACTTTTTTATTAATAATTACCATACTTTTGTCAAAAAAGTACACGCTTTTATGCAAAATAAAAGGATTTTCTTAAGAAATTGTTAATTTTTAAACATTAATTGTCAGACAATTGCAAGTTCCGTTTCATTTCCTATCATATAACAGCCCATCTTCCATATTTTTCTATATATTTTGCAAGAGTGCTTAAATTGTTTTTTTGTAAAATAATTGTAATATTTATGTGCATTATTACCAATTAAACATAATATTTTATTATATACAAAAATCACAGGCATAATAATACCTGTGATTTTTATAAAATATTATTTAAATATCACTCATCATAATCCTGTTGGCGATTTTTCCATTCATTGTACTGATACTTGTCAATTTTAACTTCTCTGCCCTTTGTACCGCCCAAATCAGGACCAACAATGCCTCTTTCTTCAAGCTCATCAATAATTCGTGCAGCCCTGTTATAGCCAATTTTAAACTTCCTCTGAATGAAACTCGTTGAGGCTTTCTGCTGTATAGCAACAAGTTTTATTACTTCATCAATAAGACTGTCATTACCGTCACTTGCTGCAGCTGTTTCTGCATCTTCCCCATGGGCTTCAGCAACAGCTCTGTTAATTTCATCAATTACTGACTTATCATAATGATTTCCGTCTGTCTTTATTGAATCCACAATAGCTTCAACTTCTTCATCAGTTACAAACGCTCCCTGTATTCTCAAAGGTTTATCATCAAATGCTCTTGTTTTAAGGAGCATATCGCCTCTGCCCAGGAGCTTTTCAGCACCTGTAGAATCAAGTATAATTTTTGAATTTACACTTCCTGCCACCTTAAAAGCTATTCTCGATGGTACATTTGCCTTTATAAGACCTGTAACAATATTTGCATCAGGTCTCTGTGTTGCAATAACAAGGTGCATACCTGCCGCTCTTGCAAGCTGTGTAAGCCTTACAATAGCATTCTCAACTTCCTTGCCTGTTGTCATCATAAGGTCAGCAAGCTCATCTATAATGATAACTATGTAAGGGAGTTTTTCAACATCAGGTAATTTATTATATCCTTTTATATTTCTTACCCCATATTTTTCGAGAAGATCATATCTTCTTTCCATCTCCCTTATTGACCAATTTAATGCTCCCGCAGCTTTCTGTACATCACTCACAACAGGTATAAGCAAGTGAGGAATACCATTATAAACGCTTAGTTCAACCTTTTTAGGATCAATCATTATAAGTTTAACTTCTTCAGGAGTTGCCTTGTAAAGTATAGATGTAATAAGTGTATTTATACATACAGATTTACCCGCACCAGTTGCCCCGGCTATAAGCAAATGGGTCATATCCGCAATATCTGTCACAATTACAGTACCTGTTATGTCTTTACCCACACCAAAAGCAAGTTTGCTTTTATAATCTCTGAATTTATCTGTCAAAAGCACTTCACTGAAATAAACAGCAGAAACAGAATCATTACCAAGCTCAATACCTATCTTGTTTGTTCCCGGAATTGGAGCCTCAATTCTGACTGACTTTGCAGCAAGAGCAAGTTCAATATCTTTATCAAGTTTTGTAATCCTGCTAATAGGTATCCCCTTAGGCGGTATAAGTTCATATCTAGTAACAGTTGGTCCCTGACTGACATTAACTACCTTTGCATTTACTCCAAATGTTGACAAGGTTTCTTCAAGAAGCTTCGACTTTCTTATAAGCTCATCCCTGTTTGTTGTACCTGATTTGTTTGGATTTCTTGTAAGCAAAGAAGGGCTTGGAAATTTATATGGTGTTTCTGACTTTGTATCAAGCCTTTTAACTTCTCTTGTTTTTTCTGCTTCAATAATTGTAGGCTGACTTTCACTGCTTTCAGTCTCCTTATCAATATTGTTGTCCTCCCATGGTGGAATATCTTTGTTTTCTTTTTCAATTATTTCTTTAAAACTTTCTTTATTATTTTCAGCCTCAATCTCTTCAGTGTCACTTTCTGTACTTATGTTGCTTTGTTTTTCCGGTTTATCTTTCTCACAATCTGCTTCATCTGCAAAATGCAGTACAGGTATTTCTGGTTCACTGTACACACTTTCGCTTTCTTGTTCCTGCTCTGTGATTTCATTATAAAGATGTTTTTCATACGCCTCCATATCTTCTTTAACAAAAGAAGGAATATTTACTACAGGTTCATCTTCATAAATTTCTCTGGGTCTGAATATCTCAGTATCTATTATAACTTTATCTTCTTTTACTCCTGTTTCATCAGGAATATCTATATATACAGGCTTGTTCTTATTGTCTTTTAATCTTTTTTGTTTTTTCATTTTATCTACAGGGAGCTCCATTTGAACAGGCTCATACTCATCGTATGATTCGTCCTCATCTATTACTATATGATTGGCTCTGTACTCCTCAAACTCTTCTTTGGTGCCGTCAATCCAGTCACCCAGTGCACCCAAAAATTCAGCTACAGTTCTTCCTGTTGCAAGGACTATAAGTATTACACCTATGATTAGAAGGACAATTGTGGTCCCTGTTTTTCCAATAAGGGCACATAGTGCACCGCCTATCAGTGCACCAAAAAAACCGCCGTTTTTAACTCCTCCGTTAAAGAAACTATCTGCTATGTACTGTGAAAACGGAATATCGCCAATACCGTTTTTATATGAAAAAACGTGAGCAAGACAAATAATTGTAAAGAAAAAAGCAATAAATAAAGTGAGCTTAAATTTATATGCGTATTTAGTCTTATCCATTAATGTCTGTATACTAAAAAGCATAAGAACAACAGGCAAAATTATAGCACCTATTCCAAAAAAATGCTTTAACCCAACAGACACATACCCGCCAACAATACCCATTCTCTCACTTGCTATAACACATATAAAAACAAGTATTGAAACGCCTAAAAGTGCTATAGCCAATATTTCTGCTCTCAGCATCTGTTTTTTCTCATCAAGCCTTTTCTGCTCAGCCCTCGTTAATCTCGGTGCATTCTTTCTGGCAGTAGAGCTTGACCCTGCTTTATTATCTTTTGCATTTCTTCCTCTTGCAGAATCAGAAGATGACTTTTTATTTGAATTTGTTGTTTTTTTATTTCCGGTTGTTGCAGCCATTTACTTACACACTCCCCAATCTTAACATACATAGTCATTATACCATAAAAACACAGTATTTTGTATTACGTTTTAATATCATTTTTAAATTCTCCCATTTTTACTAATTTAAATTATTTTTCTTTATAATAATAAGAATTATATACGCAGCAATTCATTTGTCAAAAAAGATTGATAATAAATTACTTTTATGTTATTATTAAATTGAATAATTATAAGAGGTGAAAAAGTTGGAAAATTACTTTTTAGATAAAAAAATTGGTATTATTGGCGGAGGCCAACTGGGACAGATGATGCTGCTTGAGGCAAAAAAGATGGGTTTTTATGCAGTTGTTTTAGACCCGTCCAAAGACTGCCCATGTCACAGTTTATGTGATGAACATATAATTGCAGACTTTGATGACGAATCTGCCTTTCAGCTTTTGGCAGAAAAAACTGATGTAATAACCTATGAATTTGAACATATAAATGCAAAAGCTCTTGAAAAGCTTGAAGACAAGGGATATAAAATATATCCAACACCTGCAAGTCTCGAAATAATTCAAGACAAACTTACGCAGAAACAAGCTATGCTCAATGCAAATCTGCCTGTACCTGAATTTATGGAAATTAATGACATTGCAGATATGCAAAAGGCCGGAGAAATATATGGCTATCCTTATATGCTTAAAGCAAGAACAGGGGGATATGACGGCAAAGGTAATGCTGTTGTTAAATCTTCAGATAAAATAAATGAAACCTATGAAGAACTTGGCGGAAGCAAAATTAAACTTATGGCTGAGAAAATGGTTAATTTTAAAATGGAAACATCTATTTTAGCCTGCCGTAGCCTTAATGGAGATATTGCAGTATACCCTGTAGGCGACAATCATCATATAGATAGCATTTTGCACGAAACAAGCGTACCTGCAAATATTCCTGACAAGGCGGCCAAGACTGCTATGGCAGTAGCCTCTAAGGTTATGGAAATCTTTGACGGTATAGGTATGTTTTGTGTTGAAATGTTTGTTACAAATGACAATGATATATTAGTAAATGAAGTTGCCCCACGTCCTCATAACTCAGGCCACTATACAATTGAAGGCTGTATAACAAGCCAGTTTGAAAACCATATAAGAGCAGTTGTAGGACTTCCATTAGGAGACACAAGCCTTATATGCCCTACTGTTATGATTAATCTCCTTGGAGAACCGGACTTTAATGGCCAGGCTAAAGTTTCAGGACTTGATAAAGCAATGTCATTAAAAGGTGTAAATGTACATATTTATGGCAAAGCTCAAACTAAGCCCAAAAGAAAAATGGGACATATTACAGTAACAGCAAACAGTATTACAAAGGCAAAATCCATTGCAGAAAAAGCCTTTGAATATATAAAAATCAAAGCGTAGAAGGGAGGCGGTTAAAATGGTTAAAGTAGGCATAATAATGGGAAGTGACTCAGACCTTCCTGTTATGAGCGAAGCTGCAAAAGTACTTGATGAATTTGGCGTAGAATATGAACTTACTGTTGTTTCAGCTCACAGAACCCCTGAGAGAATGTATGAATACGCAAAGAGTGCAAAAGAAAGAGGACTTAAACTCATTATTGCAGGTGCAGGCGGAGCTGCTCACCTTCCGGGTATGACAGCTGCTATAACATCATTGCCTGTTATTGGTGTACCTATTAAAACAAGGGCACTAAGCGGTGTGGACTCTCTCTATTCTATAGTTCAGATGCCCGGAGGTATACCTGTTGCAACAGTTGCAATAAACGGCGGAAAAAATGCAGGTCTTTTGGCAGCACAAATTCTCGCCGCCTTTGATAATGAACTTTCAGTTAAAGTTGATACCTATAAAGCTGATTTGGGAAAGTCTGTAGTAGCAAAAGCAGAAAAATTAGAACAAATCGGCTATAAAAAGTACTTAAGTGAGTAAATTTTTTGCATTTTTTTATAAATATTAGTTATATACTTGTTGCTTTTTTATCAAAGATGTAGTATACTTTTAATTGGATAAAATTTTAGTTCTTAAAATTAATAAAGGAGACAAAGACTATGAATTACACAAAAACTATTGGTTCCAACATTAGATACGAAAGAAAATTAAGAGGTCTTACAATAGATGACTTTGCTAAGGTAATTGGTATGGCCCCAGGCTTTGTCGGTCTTATTGAAAGAGGTCAAAGAGGTACAAGTATTGCAAATATGGTTAGAATTGCAGATTTCTTTGATATTACTCTTGATGAACTTATTACAAAGGACTTAGCAGAAGGAAAAGTTTCTACTCCTAAGGGCGTAAACAGAATTGAAAAGGATAGAAGAGCATTAATAAGTATGATCAGTACTATGGCTGATGATAAGGTTCAAATCCTTGCTGCTAATGCAAAAGCTTTAAATAAGTACATCCCTACTCAAAATGCAAAAGAAATTATTTTTGAAGAAACAGACGAAGAATAAGTAACTAAAATTTAGAGGCTGCATATTAAATGCAGCCTCTTTTATATTATTTTGCCAAAATACCGCTGTCTTTAATTTTATCTACAGCTTTTTTAAGCGTTTCACAATCTTCAACTAAAGCTGCCCTTACATATCCTTCTCCAAGCTCACCAAAGGAAGCTCCCGGCACAACAAGAACACCAGCTTTTTCAAGCAAATCAAGGCTAAATTTTAAAGATGACTTGTATTTTTTCGGTATAGGTATCCACATAAACATAGTAGATTTAGTTACAGGAACATCCCAGCCAATAGAATTAAGTCCATTTACAAGAACATCTCTTCTCTTTCTGTATTCATTCCTTACCTCCGCTACATAACTTTGGTTTCCTGTTAAAGCTGTTATTGCAGCAATTTGCACTCCCATACACATTCCATAGTCAATCTGTGAACGAAAAACTCTGAACTTTTTTAAAATTTCTGCATTTCCTACTGCAAAAGATAATCTTAAACCTGTCAGATTATATGACTTTGAAAGAGAATTAAATTCTATGCCTACATCACTTGCTCCCTCTATTTCAAGGAAAGAAAGTCCAGGTTCATCATCATACACCAATTCAGAATAAGCATTATCATGAATTACTATAATATCATATTTTTTTGCAAAAGCAACAAGTTTTTCATAAAACTCCCTCGGAGCAGTTGCTGTTGTAGGATTATTAGGGTATGATACAACCATCATCTTAGCTTTCTTTGCCACTTCTTCAGGAATAGCGTCTAAATCTATTATGTAATCATTTTCTTTTAATAATGGCATATAGTGAAGTTTAACATCAGCCATAGTCGGACCAAAAGCAAATATTTGATAACAAGGGTCAGGAACAAGAACTATATCTCCGGGATTACATATAGGAAAAGCTATATGTGCTATACCCTCCTGTGAACCGTTTACAGCCACAATGTTCTTGTGCTCAAGTTCCACTCCATACCTGTTCTTATACCAATATACTACTGCATCAAGAAGTTCCTTACTTTCTGAAATACCGTATTTATAATTTTCAGGGTTCTTAAAAGCTTCACTTACTGTTTTTACTACATAGTCAGCAGGTGGAATATTAGGTGTACCTATAGAAAGATTAATTACCTCCTCTCCCCTAGCAATCATATCTTTACTCTTTGTATCCAGCTCAACAAGAATATTTTCCTTTATACTGCCAAATTTATCTGAAAATTTCACTTTTAATTCCTCTTTTCTCATTAAATAGTTCTTTATCTTTCGCCCAATTTAAGGCTTGGATATGCGTTAAGAGACATACCTGCTGTATTTCCCTTAATATACTCATAATATCCTGCCGCACCAATCATTGCCGCATTATCTGTGCACAATACAATATCAGGTATACAAAGTTCAATACCCGCCTTATCACAGGCTTTTTTCATTTCTTCTCTTAAATGAGAATTGGCAGATACCCCTCCTGCAAGAGCCAGTTTATTAAGTCTTAGTTCTTTACAGGCTCTTATAGCTTTTTCAACAAGCACATCAACTACAGCCTGCTGAAAACTTGCCGCTATATCCTCCTTTTTAAAATCCTCGCCTTTCATATTCGCCTTGTTTATATAATTTAAAACAGCAGACTTTAGTCCACTGAAACTAAAATCAAATGTACCGCTTTCAAGTACAACTCTTGGGAATTTTACTGCCTCAGGATTTCCATTTTTAGAAAGCCTGTCTATCTGAGGACCTCCCGGATAAGTAAGTCCCAAAACTCTTGCAACCTTATCATAGGCCTCACCTGCAGCATCATCTCTTGTATGTCCCAGTATTTCAAAACTATCATAATCCTTAATGTGCACCAGGTGAGTATGTCCTCCGCTTATTATCTCACACACAAAGGGCGGCTTCCACTCCTTATTCTGTATATAATTTGCAGCAATATGCCCTTCTATGTGATGTACAGGTATTAAAGGCTTGTTAAGGGCAAAAGCCAAAGCCTTTGCTTCCGAAAGCCCTACAAGTACGGCTCCCACAAGTCCCGGGCCATAAGTAACAGCAACAGCATCAATATCCCTTTTATCAATTTCAGCCTCTTCAAGTGCAGCATCTATTACCCAATCAATAGCCTCTATATGCTTTCTTGATGCAATTTCCGGCACAACACCGCCATATATTTTATGTGTGGCAATCTGTGATGAAATTATGTTTGAAAGTACCTCTCTGCCATTTTTAACAACTGCAACAGATGTCTCATCACAGGAACTTTCTATCGCAAGTATTATAACATCCTTATCCATTTTTTCTCACTCCATATCTAAAACCATCAGCAACAAAATAAATACCTGCCGCAACAAATATCACAGCAAAAAAAATATTTATATCCATATATCTAACTATTTCTTCCAAAAAATTTACTATACTATTATAATACTTACCTAGCACAGAATACAAGCCCATATTTCTCAAAATTTCAACAAAATAAGTTTTGTCTGTAATCATAGCTGCAATAATACATATTAGAAAACTGAATGATGCAAAAACAAAGGCTTCAGGACTAAGCTTTCTGTCAATTTCAGTATGTTTTATTTTTTCCATTACCTCATTTTCAAAATCTTCGTTTAGTATATTTATATTATCCATTAGCCTTCATCTCTTTCCAAATCAATTTTAAGCATTTTTCTTGCTCTGTAAATCCTGTTTTTTACCTTTGAAAGAGAAATATTCAGTATTTCTCCTATTTCCGCATACTTCATTCCCTGACTGTAATACATTACAAGAGGAATTCTGTATTTGTCCGACAGTCTTTCAATAGCAGAATTAAGCTTTTCTCTGTCTTCTCTTTTAAGGAACTCCTGTTCAGGTGATAATTCAACGTGGTGTATATTGTACTCTTCATCGCCAATAGGTACAACTGAAATTTTATTTTTCCTCATATAGTCAATTGTATGATTTACTGTAATTCTTATTATCCAGGCCGCAAAGCTATGGTCAGGATTATAACGCTCCAGATTTCTATATATTTTTACGAAAATTTCCTGAGATAAGTCACGGGAATCCTCATAATTTCCTATAACAGCAAATACCCTTGAAAACACAAGATTTTTATAGCGTGCAACAATTTCAGAAAAGGCGTCTTTATTCCCTTTAAGGCATTCCTTCACAATATCATAGTCTGTCATTTGCACGCCTTCTTCCTTAATTACTCATCATCAAACATAAGACTTACAGTTCTTCTGTCCCTGCCAAGACTTGTATTTGCAAATATGCTCGCTGCATTTTTTATATACATATCAGGAAACGGCATAGCCGGACTAAAATGTGTGAGCCACATTTCTCTTACATTTCCTGCCTTAGCAATTCTCGCTGCCTCTGAAAAAAGCATATGCTTGTACTCTTTAGCTTTATTTATCTTTTCCTCTTCCCCATACATTCCCTCACATACAAACAAATCTGACCCATTTATAAATGCAGGTAAAGCATCAACAGGTCTTGTATCCGTACAGTATGAAACACTAAGTCCCCTCCTGTCATCTCCAAGTACCATATCCGACGTATAAACCTGACCCTCAAACTCTACACTTGATTGCTTCTGAAGAACTGACCAAAGCTTTTTAGGTATATTATGTGCAATTGCACGCTCAACATTAAACCTTCCGGCTCTTTTTACGTCTACTCTGTAAGCATAACACAATATTTTGTGATTTACTTTAAGGCTTTTAATATTAAAAACACTTATGCTAATTTCTTCATTGGGTTCAAGCTCTATAATATCTACCCTAAATGGAAGTTCAGGACAAATTGCCTTAAGTCCGTCATATATTTTCCCAAGTCCTTTAGGTCCTACTAAAGCAAGAGGTTCCGTTCTGTTTGAATTACCAATTGTAAGAAGCATACCCGGAAGTCCCGATATATGATCTGCATGGTAATGTGTAAAACATATAACGTCAATATTTTTAAATCCCCAGCCCAATTGCTTCATTGTAACCTGTGTTCCCTCGCCGCAGTCTATAACCATCATTCTGCCCTCAAGCCTGAGCATAAGACTTGTAAGAAATCTCTCAGGCAAAGGCATCATTCCCCCTGTGCCCAACAGTGCAACATCCAACATATATTAAACCCTCCTTTTTAAGGTATTTTAAACCTTATCAACAGCAAAAAATTCGGGTGTGAGCTCTGCCCACACCCGGAAATACATTTATTACTACTTTGTTTCAGAGCTTACATTAGGTGCTTTATTACCAATAATTTCTGTTTTCTTTATAGGTATTCTTACACCTCTGTTAGTACCAAACTCAACAGTAACAACCTGGTCATTCATTTCAACAACCTTACCATAAAATCCTGATGATGTCATAACATCATCACCAATTTGAATAGCTGCCTGCATTTCCTTTAATTCCTTATCTCTCTTTCTTGAAGGTCTGATAGCAAGGAAATAAAAAATAGCTACAAGTGCCAATACATAAATAATCATACCAATAGTACCAAAGCCCATGCCGCCACTGGATTGTGCAGCCTGTGTTGCTGCCTGAGCAGTTGATGCTGCCTGTGTTGCCGCTTCACTTGCACTTTCCATAACCACAACAGGTGCTTCTGTTAACAAAGACAATAATAAGTTCATTAGTTAATCTCTCCTATACATATATTTATTAAATTTATTTTACCAAATAACAGGAATATAGTCAAGGATTTTAATTTTGTAAAAATACTCTTGTTTATTATACCCATTAGATTTATACTATACTAAAAAGTTATGGAGGTAAAATAATATGTCAATTGATAAAGTAAGAACTTTTTTAAAGGAGAAGGGACTGGCTGACAGAATTAAAGAATTTGATGATTCCAGTGCCACTGTAGAACTTGCCGCAAAGGCTGTGGGCTGTGAGCCTGCAAGAATAGCAAAAACCTTATCCTTTTTATTAAACAGCGATTTACCTATACTTATTGTTGCTGCAGGCGATGCCAAGGTTGACAACAAAAAATATAAGGAACAGTTTAACCAAAAGGCAAAAATGATTCCCTGGGATAATGTAGAAGAATATACTGGATATGCTCCCGGTGGTGTATGTCCATTTGTACCAAAAAATAATGTGAGTGTTTACCTTGATGTATCCCTCAAGCGTTTTGATACAGTATATCCTGCTGCAGGCAGTTCCAACAGTGCTGTAGAGCTTTCAATACCTGAACTTGAAACGCTTTCATCATTTCTTTGCTGGATAGATGTATGCAAAGACTGGCAGAATTAATTTAAACAGGAGACTGTTCATCAATTTAACAGTCTCCTCTCACAATTCACATATACCTTAATTTTATTTACAGTCTGCAATCACACAGCTGCCCTGTGCCTTGCACTTAATCTTTATACAGCCATTTTCCACTTTATACTCTTTATGCTCTCTGTCCCATGTGCCCTCTCCGGACTGAACAATTCTGTAGAATACGGTACCGTTTGCCGCTTCTACCCTCCATGCGGGAACAATTACTTCCTGAGGTTTATCATTATTGTTTATTACAACTATAATTCTTTCATCATCTGTCCACCTGCCATAGCACATTATACCATAGCTCATATACAAATAATCAAGAGAACCATGGGCAAAAGCCCTGTATCTTTTATGAATACTTATAAGTGCCTTGTAATAATCAAGTATTTCCTTATCCTCATTTCCCCAAGGATATGTTCTTCTGTTGTCAGGATCAGTCCAGCCCGTTACTCCCGCTTCATCGCCGTAATAAATTGTAGGGGCTCCAATCCAGGTCATTTGGAAAGTTATAGCCTCCCTCATAATATCTTTATTTATCCCTGTATCAGCCTCCTGGTATCCCATAGTATGCAAACGTCCAACCTTTTTATTTGTTCTCGTTAAAAACCTTGAATGATCATGATTTGATAATTCATTCATAGCTACAGATAAACTTTCAAAGCTGAATCGTGACATATAATAACGCATCTTTCCTTCAAAATCTCCTGCATTATTATATTTGTCCCATGAACACTGCTCACTATGTTTCTCCATACCTGTTAAAAACCATGTGATAGGTTCCATAAAGGCGTCATAATTCATAACTGTATCCCATTGGTCACCGCAAAGCCAGTCTTTAGGGTCACCATAATGTTCAGCCAAAATAAGAGCCTCAGGGTTAGCTTCCTTAACAGCCTTTCTAAAATCTCTCCAAAACTGCATATTAAACTCCTTGCTTGTTCCCAAATCCGCAGCTACATCAAGCCGCCACCCGTCTGCATTATATGGAGGTGAAACCCATTTTCTGCCTATATTTATAATATAATCATATAATTCCTTTGAACCTTCATAATTAAGTTTAGGGTGATTTGAATGTCCCCACCAACCGTCATAACTTTCGTTTCCCGGCCAATGTCCTCCGTGCCAGCTAAAGAAATTATGATAAGGACTGCTTTCACTCATAAAGGCACCTTCAGCATATCCGTTTTTCTTATAAAATCCTTCTCTGTCAAGCCACTTATTAAAAGCTCCGCAATGGTTAAATACACCATCAAGTATTACTCTTATTCCATTTTTATGGGCTAGAGAAATTAAATCAGCCATAAGCCTGTTACTTGCTTCAAGGTTTTCCTTATCTGTTGTTCTTATCATATACATTGTAGCTTCAGCATTATCCTTTTTGCCCTCTTCCAGAGCCTTTCCTCCGTCATTTATTATAACTCCGTAATGGGGGTCAATGCTGTCATAATCTTGAATATCATACTTATGATTACTTGGTGACACAAATACAGGATTAAAATAAATAACTTCTACTCCCAGCTCTTTAAGATAACCCATTTTTTCCATTACACCCTTTAAGTCACCGCCATAAAAATTGCAGACATCCAGATTTTCAATAGGAGCATTCCAATCCTTAACAGACTTTGATGTTACCCCTAAATAGGCATACTCATTATCCACAACATCATTACTTTTATCACCATTATAAAAACGGTCGACATATATCTGATATATGACAGCACCTTTAGCCCAGTCAGGCGTTTTAAACTCAGGTATAACTGTAAAATTATACTCACTGTTTACAGACTTTACAAGTCCCTGTTTGTTGTAATAATATACACGCTCTTTTTTATTCAGTATGAAATAATAATTACTCTTTTTCTCACCGCAGTTAAAGCATCCCTCGTAATAATCAAAATACTCTTCTGATTTTACAATTTTCATAGGATAGTTTTCCCCATCAAAACACACAAACACCTTATCCAAATCATTTTTCCCAGTTCTGATTCGGACAGACACCTTCTCATTTTTATGCGGTGAAACAGGATTTCTGTAATTTTCGCTTTCATCAGAAAAAATGGCATCTATATTAATATATTCAAAATTCATTTTTGCTAACATCAGCAGTCTTTCTATATATTCAAACTTTTCCATACCTTCACCTCATAGTAGTATATATTTAAATTGTAAGTGTAAACCGTCTAATTGTCAATGATTTAAATTTTATAGTTATTATTTACATAATTAAAAAAATCAGATATACTTGTAAAAAGGATGTGATTTTATGAAAATAGAACTTTGTCAGACAAGTATATTATGGGAAAATAAAAATGCCAATCTTGCTTCTGCTGAAAATATTATATCAAAAAGTAGCAGTGACTGTCTGTTTTTCCCTGAGATGAGCTTTACAGGCTTTTCAATGAATACAGACATAACCGGAGAAAATAACAATTATACTGTTAATTATATGCAAAATCTTTCTGTCAAATACAAAAAAGCATTGGCATTCGGCTGGGTATACAAAAATAACGATAAGGCAGAAAATCATTACACATTTTTAAATGAGAAAGGTGAAATACTTTCAGACTATATCAAAATTCACCCTTTTAGTTACAGCAATGAAGATAAATACTTTAAAAGCGGCTGCAACATCACAGTATTTGAATATAAGGGTTTTAATATCTGTAATTTTATATGTTATGACTTGCGTTTTCCTGAGATTTTCCAAATAGCATCTGCAAAGGCAGACCTTATAACAGTTGCAGCAAATTGGCCCAAATCAAGGAACGAGCACTGGAAAACCCTGTTGAAAGCCCGTGCAATTGAAAATTTATGCTATATAGCAGCAATAAACTGTTCAGGAAATACAGGCGGCATTGAGTACAGCGGGGACAGCTGTATCATAGACCCTGCTGGCAATATAATTGAAATGCTTTCTGATAGCGAAGGAAATATAACTGCAAACCTAAATAATGACGTAAAAAAATACAGAAACTCTTTTCCTGTTAAAAATGACAGGAAAGATTGCCTGTATAAATCAATTTCATTATAAGTTTTTTCAATAAAAATCTAAAAATGCACCCCAGGGGAATTGAACCCCTATTTCCCGGTCCGGAGCCGAGCGTTTTATCCATTAGACTAGGGATGCAAGAAAATCATTTTAAAGTCTGCTGCATAATAAAGATTATACAGCAGACCTTTTTATTATACTCTATATTTTGGAGGTTCAGTATCATAGAGATTATTTCCCTCACTGTCTATAATAACAATGCCCGGAAAATTTTCTACTTCAAGCCTGTGTATAGCTTCAGAACCCAAATCAGCATAATCCACGACTTCACACTTTTTAACACAGGTACTTAACAAAGCACCTGCACCGCCTACAGCACCAATATAAACAGCACCATACTTTTTCATAGCCTCTATTACTTCTTTGCTTCTGGCACCTTTACCTATCATACAGGTCAAGCCAAGCTCTATGGTTTTCGGTGAATATGCGTCCATTCTATAGCTCGTTGTAGGCCCGACAGAACCAATAGGTTCGCCTGGTTTTGCAGGAGCCGGTCCTGCAAAGTATA
This sequence comes from uncultured Eubacteriales bacterium, assembly GCA_905201505.1. Taxonomy (GTDB): domain Bacteria; phylum Bacillota; class Clostridia; order Lachnospirales; family CAG-274; genus Gallispira. The sequence continues at coordinate 50,730 of CAJKOJ010000005.1, forward strand.
TTGCCTGATTTGTTAAATCCACAGGAAGTTCTATTCCTTTATCAAGATTTTCAAGCATTCTTTTATGGGCAGCATCCCTGGCTGTATATATAACACCTGTTATTGTTACCAAATCTCCTGCCTTTAATTCTCTTGCATTTTCCCTTGTTATTGGTGTAGTTAATTTTACATTCATTCTAAGACCTTCCTTATTGCATACATTAGAAAATATTTTTACCTTTTACAAGAACCACCCAGTTACCCTCTTTTATAACTCTCTCTGTATCTTTCAAAATAATATGATTTCTGTCAACCATATCATCATATTCGCTTGCAGTAAACAGCACAAAGTATTTATCCTGACCCTGCTGCTCATCATACCACACATTATCGGTATTAAGCCATCCTCTTCTTGGATTACTCTCATCAAAGTTTACATCTCTAACTTTAACCTTACTGCTTGAGAGCAAAGTTAAAATATTAGCATTCCAATATGTTGCATAACCATAAGTTAAATTATTTCTTTCCAAAAGCTCAATTGCCTTTTCTTTGTCGCTGTCATTTCCGTAATTCGCTGGCATTGCTGCAATCTGTCCTACAGTTATAACACAAGATGATACAACAAGAGAAGCAATAATAGTGCAAACTCTCTTTTTATCTGCTGCTGCCCAAAGGTGTTTCCACACTGTTACATTTACAACTACAGCTGAACATATAATTGGAGAAAGACGCCAGTTAACGCTTGATAAATTGCCAAATACATAGCCATACAATATAAACGCAGTCATTAACCAGTGGAAAAGTAAAACAACCCTTTCATTTCTGTTAAATTTTTTAAATATAAAAATACCGTAAACAGGCACCAAGAAAAGGACAAGGCTTCCCGCCATTTTTACAGCTGCAAAAATATTTTCTGCTTCTGTTATAGACGCTCCGATTTTGTAATCTGCTCCCAATAAAGAAGTCCAATGCTTAAGAAATTTTAACGCATTTTCACTCCATTCCGAACTGTCTGAAATTACAGAATACGCACTTCCGTATCCAGCAGGAATCCCCCTTGAAACAGCACTTAATGCCAATCCGCCCAAACCTGTTGCACATATTATTATAACGGCAGATATGAATAAAGATTTGTTTTCTTTTGAAAATACCTTTTTATCAGTATCAAAAACTACTGCAATCAAAAGTCCTCCAATAACAGGTATTGATGAAAGTGCAAGCGTTGTAACACCGTCAAAAGCACTAAAAAACGCCCATATACCAATTAAAACCGCATATATAATAACTTTCTTATTATTTCCGAAAGTATTTTTGTTTTCATAATATGTATTAATAAAGTATAAGCAAAGTGCCAAAAGAACAAAAGCCAGAAAAGCACCTAAGCTATAATGAATTATATGTTCCCAGAAAAGTTCCCTCAGTTTAACACTTGAAGAAACTGTGATAAGCTCAATACAAACTGTAATAAGTGCCCAATTTCTGTTCCACTTCATTCCTCTTAACATAAAGTAAAGTGCCGCTGTAAAAAGCAAAAGAAAAACAATCATAGAAAGTCTGTAGGCAAACATTGTAAATCCAAATATTTTTACAAAAGGATATACTAAAAAAGTACTTCCAAACGGCAGCAGATATGGATAACGAAAAGTTGTACTGAATAACTTCCCGCTTTCAACTGTTGCCTGTGCCCACGTCATTGTATCAACACAATCAGAGTGTAAATAGCCCTTTGATGGTCCCAGCATATAGTATATTACAATTAAAAAAGCTGCAGCAGCAAATATCAATGGCAAAATAGATATTATATTCTTATTTGACTGCTTAAGTTCATTTACTTTTTTTATTTTATTCATAACTATCATTATTCTTTATTATATCGTAACTTCACTGTGCCTTGTAACATGACAGCTTATATTAACAGCTAAAGGCAACCCGGCAATATGAGTTGCATAGGTTTCAATATTTAATCCTAATATTGTTGTTTTACCGCCCAAGCCCTGAGGTCCTATTCCAAGGTTATTTGCTCTTTCAAGCAGTTCTTCTTCTATTCTTCTTATATGCTCCTTATCCGATTTAGAACCAACAGGTCTTAAAAGTGCCTTTTTAGCAAGTTTTGTACACATCTCAAAGTTACCGCCAATTCCCACACCTACTACCATTGGCGGGCATGGATTCGGTCCTGCCTTTTCAATGCAGTCTATAATGGCATTTTTAACACCCTCTGTACCATCAGAAGGTTTAAGCATATATACTTTACTCATATTTTCACTGCCAAAACCTTTTGGTGCCACTTCAATATGCACTTTATCCCCCTCTACAATATCATAATGAATAATTGCAGGTGTATTATCCTTAGTATTTACTCTTATAAGAGGATCAGATACAACAGATTTCCTTAAATAACCTTCCGCATAACCCTGACGCACACCTTCATTTACAGCATCTGTTAAATTGCCCCCTGTAAAATGAACATCTTGACCTATTTCCATAAAAATAACTGCCATACCCGTATCCTGACAAATTGGCTTCATTTTATTTTTTGCAAGATCTGCATTATTAATAAGCTGAGATAAAATGTTTTTACCTATTTCAGATTTTTCTTCATTTTCAGCCTTTTTAAGTGCTGAATACACGTCTGCATTAAGACAGCAATTAGCCTTTATACACATATCCTTTATAGCTGATGTAATTTTTGCCACATCAATTTCCCTCATTACACTATCTCCTTACATATGGATTTAATCATATTTATAATTATATCAAAAGTATTTGCTGCTTACAATAAAAAGTTATTTTTATTTTGTTAAAGTGTCAATGATTGGTTACACTTTTATTTAAAGTAAATTGTCAAGAATA